>DASVWD010000070.1 GCA_036389795.1 Longimicrobium sp. | reverse complement strand
GCACCGCGCAAGGAAGCGGCCGACCGGTATGGCGGCAACGGGGGGCCACAGGGCAGAATTGGGCAGTCTGCCCCCGGGGATGATTTGCCCGGATCGCCCGGAGCTTGACAACGGTGGCCTCATAGAAGGGATGCGCGCCCGGAGGGCCGGAACGCCGCCGCGACTCGGGGTATCGTCGCGGCGGTGGCCCGGCGCCGTTGGGCACGGTCGTATCGTGCCCTACGGCGCGCGCAGCCCGGCCCGGAGCGCAGCGGAGGGACACGCCCAAACCGCAGTGCGAAGTGCGAAGTGCGAAGTGCGTCAGTGGTCGGAGGCCGGGCGGACGGCGGGGCGGTCGAAGTAGTCGCGGACGGCGCGGGCGAGCTGGCGGGCGAAGCGCTCCTGCGCCTCGTCGTCGGTGAGCAGCGCCTCTTCGCCGCGGTTGGAGATGAAGGCCATCTCCACCAGCACCGACGGCATGAAGGTGCCGCGCAGCACCGCGAACCCGGCCTGCTTGACGCCGCGGTCGGGGCCGGGGTGGATCTCGCGCAGGCGGTCCTGGATGATCTGCGCCCAGTCGCTGGACTCGCGCAGGTAGTGGTTCTGCCGGAGGTCGGCCAGGATGAAGCCCAGCGCCCCCTGCGGCGGCGCCTCTTCGTACTGCACGGCCGAGTTCTCGAACTGCTCCACCCGCCGGGCGTCGGCGGTGCGCGCCTCGGAGAGGAAGTAGGTCTCGAACCCCTTCTCGGAACGGCTCTCGTTGGCGTTGCAGTGGATGGAGATGAAGACGGCGGGCTGGCCCTCGCCCTTCCAGCGGTTGGCCAGGCGGGCGCGGTCGTGCAGCGCGATCAGCGTGTCGCGGTCGCGCGTCATGCGCACGTCGAAGCCGGGGTCGTCGCGCAGCAGCGCGGCCACGCGCCGGGCCACGCGCAGCGTGACGTCCTTCTCGCGCGCGCCGTTGGGCCCCCGCGCCCCGGGGTCGCGCCCCCCGTGCCCCGCGTCGACCACCACCAGCCGCCGCGCCGGCCGCGCCGACGCCGGCACGGCGACGGGGCGCGCGGGCGCGGCCGCGGGCGGCGCTGCGTCGGACGGAGACGGCCCGGCCGGCGCCGTGATGCCGGCTGTCCCCTGTCCCCTGTCCCCCGTCCCCTCGCGGCTCGCGAGCGCGGGGGGCGGGGCGACGTTGCCGACGCGGCGGACCACGCGGTCCGCGGGCTCCACCTCCAGCGCCCCGCCGGAGGCGTCGGCCAGGAAGCGCCGGAAGAAGTCGGCGGGGACGTACACCACGCCGTCCTCGGCGTAGACGGGGTTGGAGAGGGTGTGGGGCGCCGCGCCGATCCTCACCTCGGCCGAGCCGGGGCGGAAGCGCACCTCGGTGGCGGCCAGGCGGGCGACCACCTCCTCGCCCTCGTACGCCAGCTCGGCGCCCAGGCTCACCAGCGCGGAGGCCGGGAGCGCCGCGTAGCCGCGCGTGGCGGTCTCGGCCACGCGCACGGGCTCGAGCCCCGCCTCCAGCCGCCAGGCGGCGCCGCGGGACTGGGCGGAGAGGGTGGGGACGGTGAGGGAGAGGGCGGCGAAGAAGAGGAGGGCGGGGACGGCTCGCATCTCACGCATCGCGGTAGTCCTTGAAGCCACGCTGCATCTCGCGCTCCTGGTCGCGCTGGCGGAGGGAGTCGCGCTTGTCATGGAGCTTCTTGCCGCGCACCAGCGCCAGGTTCACCTTGGCGATCCCGCGGGTGAAGTGGATGTCCAGGGGCACCAGGGTGAGCCCCTGCTGCTCGACCTGCCCCACCAGCTTGCGCAGCTGGTTCCTGTGCATCAGCAGCTTGCGCGGGCGCAGCGGGTCGTGGTTGAAGCGGTTGCCGTGCTCGTACGGCGAGATGTGCAGCGCGTGGAGCCACAGCTCGCCGCGGTCGAACAGGGCGTAGGCGTCGGCCAGGTTGGCCTTCCCCTCGCGCAGCGACTTGACCTCGGTCCCCTGCAGCGCGATCCCCGTCTCCCACGTCTCCAAAATGTGGTATTCGTGGCGCGCCTTGCGGTTCTGCGCGACGACCCTGTCGCCCGAGCCCTGCTTTGTCGGTGGATTCACCATCTATGTATGACGTGTGGAAGCCGCGCAGTCAATGGTGGTGAATGCTACGGCGTCGTAAATCAGTGCGAAAGTGCGAGAGTGCGAAAGTGCGAGAGTACGGGGTACGGAGTACGAGGTACGGGGACGACATTGCCGCGAAACGCCAGCAGCAGCACCAATCTAGCGTCAAAGACGATGTCGTTCCGAGGGAGCCGCGGCGCGTGAGCCGTCATCACATCGATGCCGGGCGGCTCCCGAGGAATCTACTCACCCCCGCCTGGCGGCCTGCCGTCCACGACGACGGCGAGGCGGAGGCATCCCCAATCGCTGAGGCCCCGTGCGGCCCCCCTCCCCGGCCCTCCCCCCGCTGCGCGGTGGGAGGGAGAACGGCGGGCAGCTTCAGTAGATGAAGACGGGGGTGCCGACTTCGACGTCGTGGTAGAGCTGGCGGGCGGCCTCGTTGGTCATGCGGATGCAGCCGTGCGAGACGTCCTGGCCCAGCAGCTCGGGCTTGTTGGTGCCGTGCAGGGCGATCCCCTCGCCCAGGAAGAGCGCGGTGGTCCCCAGCATCCCCTCCTCCCAGCGCCGCGGGTCGTCGCGGTCGGGGATCCGCTCGCCGCGCTCGATGTAGGCCCAGTCGGGCACGTACCACCTGGGGTTCTTCTCCTTGCGCTGCACGCGGAACATCCCGCGCGGCGTGGAGAAGTCCCACTTCTGCCCGGCGCCCTCCAGCCGCGTCCCCGTCCCCGTGCCCACCAGGGTGGACCAGAGCACCCGGCTGTCCTCCATCACGTAGAGCCGGTGCTCTTGGAGCGAGATCACGATGTAGCGCCCCTCCACGTTCACCGGCGGGTCGCGGTAGCGCTCCGTCCCCTCCCCCTCCACCCCGTGCTCCAGCGCCAGCGGGCTCACCGGCAGCTGCGCCCGCGCGCTGCCCGCCGTCCCCGCCACCGCCAGCATCGCCGTCACCAGACCCAGCAACCGCCGCATATCCCCTCCGTGGTTAGCTCGCGAGCGCCTGAAGACGCCCGCTGGAACTACGGGAAGCCCTCCGGGCTGGGAAGGCTGCGTTCCGCGTCTGCACTTTCGCACTTTCGCACTTTCGCACTTTCGCACTTCCGTACCCCGTACTCCGTACCTCGTACCCACCCTACTCCAGCAGCTCCCGCTGCATCCGCCGCACCCTCAGCAAATCGTACACCTGGGCGACTTCGCCGCCCAGGATGAACACCACGCACGCGTAGTACACCCACAGCACCACCACCACCGGCCCCAGCGCCGCCCCCCAGGTGCGCCCCAGGTTCGGCGCGTTCTGCAGGTACAGCGCGAAGAGGTTCTTGAGCAGCTCCCACCCCACCGCCGCGAAGCCGGCCGCCACCAGCGACATCCTGAGCGGGGTGCGGCGCTTGGGGAGGAAGCGGTAGATGAGCAGGAACATCACGAAGATGGCCGCGAAGGCCAGGAACTGCGCCCACGCCCGCTGCGCCGTCTCCACCCACGCCGCCCCGCCCAGCCCCAGCCACTCGGTCCCGTAGCGCTGCGCCCCCTCCAGCACCACGCTGATCCCGGTGTTGGCGAAGAACAGCGTCCCCGCCATCACCACCATCTGCAGGTCGAACACCTTCCCCTCCACGATCCCGCGCTCCTCGGGGAGGTCGAAGATGGTCCGGAGCGCCGCCCGGAGCGTGCCGAACAGCGCCGTGGAGCCCCAGACGAAGAAGAGGACGCCGACAACGCCGAAGCCGGTGCGCCCGCCCACGATCTCGCCCACCAGCTCGCGGGTGAACTCCGCCACCTGCTGAGAGGGCGACAGCACCCGGAACACGTAGTCGACCGCCGCCTGCTGCGGGTCCTCGAACTGCGCCTTCAGCACCGAGCCGAAGACGGCGATCAGCATCAGGAGGAAGGGGACGGCCGCCAGGACCACGTTGTAGGCGATCCCCCCGGCCAGGAAGAAGATGTCGTCCTCGCCCGCCTTCACGTAGAGCCGCGTGACGAACTCCCCGCCGCCGCGCAACATGCGACGGAGGGCCGCACCGGCGGCCCTCGGGACGTTCACCGCGCGCCTCCACCGCCTGCGTTCGGTCATGCCCCTAAACTTATAGGGAACAGGGAACAGGTTACAGGGGACAGCCTGCAACTGCGCTCACGTGGCCGGCTGTCCCCTGTTCCCTGTCCCCTGTCCCCTGGGGTTCAGGCCAGGTCGCCCGCGTCCTCCTGGGTGGAGACCTCCTCGACCACCACCTCGGGGGCGGCGCCGTCGCCGCCGCGGCGGCGGGAGAGGCCCTCGCGGTAGGTGCGCTTGGCCTCGTCCACGCGGCGCTGCAGGTCTTCGCGGGCCTCGCGCGCGGCGCCGCGGCCGGCCTCCAGCGCGGCCTTCGCCTGGTCCACCCGCGTCTCCACCCGCTCGCGCACGGTGCCGATGCGATCCTCCACCCGGCCGCGCGCGCGGTCGATGCGCCCGGTGACCCCGGCGCGCGCCTCGCCCACGCGGCCGGCCACGCTCCGGCGGGCGCCGGTGACGCGCCCCTCCACGTCGTCGCGCAGCCGCCGGGCGGCGCCCGCGATCTCGGCCTGCGTCTCGGCGCCGCTCCGGGGGGCCAGCAGGAGCGCGGCGGCGGCGCCCACCAGCACGCCCAGCAGGAACGCGCCGGTGCCGCCCCCGCTCGTCTCGATGATGAAGGTGGGGGTGTCGTCGTCTTCGTAGCGCATGGGCGGGGGTCCGGTCCCGGGGTCAGTGGTGTGGCCGCAGCGCGTCCTTCACGTTGGCCAGGGCGCCCTTGCCGCCGCTGGCCAGCGCGCTCCCGATGCGCTGCAGCGCGCGGCGGAAGCGCGCCAGGTCGAGCGGCTTCTGGAAGAAGAAGTCGGCCTCGCGCTGGAGCTGCGACTCGGCCTCGGCGCCGCCGCACCCGGCGGTGATCACGATGAACGCCACCTCGCTCCCCGCCCGGTCGCGCACCTGCCGCAGGATCTGCAGCCCGTCGGTGTCGGGAAGGTAGAAGTCGCAGACCACCGTGTCCGGGCGGAACTCGGAGAGGCGCTTAAGGCCCTTCTCGCCGTTCTCGGCGGTGGCCACGGTGTAGCCCTCCTCCGACAGCAGGCTCTGCAGCGCCTCGCGCGCACCCGGCTCGTCCTCGATGACCAGAATACGTTGTGCCGCCATTGGCCTGCAACTCCCCCGATGCGCGGCGCGCCCGGCGCGCCGACGTGGACCCTCGCCTTCTGGCGGCGGGGCAATCGGCATGCCACGGGGGGAGGGGGAGCATCGGGAAAAGCATTTCGCTCCGAGTTCAGAGGCAGACGCTATACATAGCTTCGACATTGGGTTACGCGCGCGCCAGCCCGCCTTCGGATTACCGAGCAACTGTCGGCAGGAGCTTTAATTCGGCAAAGTTACCAGGCCCGCTCGCAAGTTTCACATGCGACGGAGGAGCTGATCCTTCACTCTAAGGAACGTATCTGCGCAATCCCCTTTGCCAAGGTTCGTGAGTATGTGGGCCGTCATCGCATCGTGAACACAGTTGCGGATGTGCTCTTGGTATCGTTCAGCTCTGCCCTCATCAACGTCCAGATCACCGATATACGGATGATTGTCGTTGATGAAGATGTCGACCTTGTCCTTCCCGGCTGCTTGAAACTTCATGTATTCCTGCTCTGCCTTCATACCTATGGGATGATAGATAGCGAAAGTCTTATCCCGTAGCTGAACCACTCGTGGTTCAAATGGCTGATCCCGAAGTACGTCTGCTTCTGCCTGCTTTACTTCTTCCTCGGGAAGCGGCGGAGGCCCCATCGCCTCCAGAATTTCGATCTCTGTGGCGAGGGCATCGCTATCGAGTGACTCGGCCACATCGTCGTTCGCAGCATACACAATTGTCGGAGGGACCCTGCCGTCACCTCCTTCCTGTGATGGACGGTATTTCTTCGCGAAGTTCACATAATCCTCAGCAGCTTTCTTTAGCTTTGCGTCAAATTCCTCTCTCCAGCCTTCCCATTGGAAATCGGATTTGAGATGGTTCACCGGGAACTCATCAAGGTGTAGTTCGCCGAATAACCGCTGGTTCAACAAGTTATTCGGTGCATCGGTCCCGAAAATCCCCTGCGGGCGATATCCTAGAGGACGCCCGAGAATCACGCGTCCGCGACGGAACAGATCGAAACCGGCTTTGTTTCGACCACCCGGCACCATTACCGCAATCCACCCCTTAACCTTGCCTGTCGCCCCAGTCTCACTGTCAATCTCAACATCGAACTCGACTTCTCGCTTCCAAGTATTGGTAACCTCGATCGTATTCCCATTCTCATCCTTGGCTTTGACGACGGTCTGCAATGGCGTGAGAACGGGGGGTTGGAGAATGTCTGTATTATACCTAAGTGTAAGCTGGCCGGACTCGATGTCCTTACGGTAAATCTCAGCCAAACGCCGCTTTAGCGTGCTGATGGCCGGACCTTGGAATTCCTGCCGAACCTTCTTGACTGTTAGGACTGTGTAATGTGCATCGACATCATCCACTTCCTTCACGGTGATAGGAAGTGTCTGTTCAGTCGAAATTGAGTGTTCGGGAATATTGATGAAGAAGCTGTACTCGTGTCTATCCCCGAGCTTCTTCGTCCGCACTCCCCACTCAGAGCCAAGCCAGCTGCACGCTGTCTTCATTCCCATTCCAAATTCGGAACGCCCCGACCTGTTTTCCGGTGGTTCTGCCAGCAGAACCGCTCGGCTTAAAGTCGGAAGGTCCATCCCAATCGAGTTGTCGGCGACTTCCAGTATCCGGGTGTCCGGATCAAACACAATGGAAACCTCCAGACCAGACCCTTCGCGCTCATAAACCTCATCGAGTAGCTCTTTATTGTTAAAATATTCCTGAGTACTGTTGTCTACTAGCTCTGCAACAGCATACCAAGCTTTATATGGATAGTTTTTGTAGGTCGACCAAATGCGATTACCAGTTGTGAACGGTATCTTGACCTGCTCAACCATGGATCATCCTCCGAGAGTGGGAAGTGGGTTCAGACACGCCGGCTGGTTCTGTTCGAACCGTAGCACGTAGTAGGACTGGCGACCAAGAATCTCGTAGAACTCCTCTGGGCCGAGAGAGAGCACCAGCCCTTGAAGATTGCGTTCGATTCGGCAACGAACAAGACGAGATCCGATCAACACTTGGTCTGTGTCCGCAGGAAGTGTAGAAGTTTCGAGAGAGCTCAGCCGAACCACAAAGGGATCATCCCGCATCTCCAAAACAATCCCTGTGGCTCGCGATCGAGCTCTGCGCGAGGGGAAGAATCCCTCGGCCGCTCCTGCATATAGATGTGCTGGAGTGCCGGACAGAAACGGTAAAACGTAGAGCACTTCGAAATCGTTTTCCTCAGCAACATTACGGATCAACGTTGAGCGATCATCTACTACCACCAGAAAGTGTGGCCGTACGTACTGCATGCGATCAAATAGGTCTACGTCTGCAGGATAACTCGAAGTCAGATATGCGCGTGAGGCGGTTGCGTAGATTCCATTCCGGAGTCGCTGTAGCTGAGACTCGACGTGGGACTGAATAGAGTGCCGCGCAAGCTCAATCTCAACGACCCACCATTCATCTCCGTCAGCGGATATTAGGGCCGCATCGGGATGAACAACGCCCTCAGGACTAAGGATCGCCGGCTTGAACGGGTACCAGCGATAACCGGGGAAAAGCTGAGGTGCCCATGCCCGCAGCAAGTTCTCGTAGTCAGCCTCGCTGAGCTCTACCCGATTGTAGAGATTGCGATGTGTCACCAGGTTTTTAGGCATTCTTGCGACCAGCCTCAAACCATCGAATTCGAGCTACTTCGCCAAGGTGTTTCGCTTCCTTCTCAAGTTGCCGCTGCTCTGCCTCTGTCGCGTAGAGTGTTATTACTGTGGCAGTTTTTTGTGGGTTCGATGCGCGCAGGACTCGTCCTAAACGCTGGATACGCTGACGTGTGCTTCTGCTGGAGGCCACCAGCATAGCGATAGATGCGTCGGGGACGTTCAGTCCCTCGTCGAGAGAGCGACAAGTAACCAAGGTGTCATATATTCCCATCCGAAACTGTCGCAAGCGCCCACGTCGCGTGGGGCCATACACCCGGGAGTGATATGTCGTAGAACGACGATTCCGCTGATTGAGGAGATGAGAGATCTGTTCTGCTGCCTTAATGCGTTCATGAAACACGATCGCTTTTCCGCGGGCCCGCTCTAGTGCAGCTACGGCGGTGGGAACACGCCACTTAGCAGACAGCGAGACACCTGCCCGCTTACGCAGAAGAGCCTCAATACCGTACTGCGACTCTTCAGAGGGTTGCCGCTGATGCCTCGCATATGCCCGCCTGACCCGGCGTGATAACTCCTCGTATTCACTCCGTTCCGAGTGTGTCAACGGGAAGCGGATGTTGTGAAGTTCAAACGATGCTATAACCCCATCTCGCCGCGCATCAGCATAGTCATACTCGAATATGACCGGGCCAAGCGCGGGCTCGATATATTCCGAGAACCCCTCGTCGTACTCGCGCTGAGGCGTTGCACTCACGCCAAGAGTGGCGACAAACTGCCCTTCCAACGCTTTCGCGTTGACAGGTGAGCCCACACGATGACATTCATCTACCACGAGCATCCAAGTACCGGTTTTTGTTAGCTCATGCACGAGTGTCCGGGCCGTATTCAGCACAGCGACATTTGCAACCGCGGGTTGCTGCGCCCGACTCTCGCCACTGTAGGTGCCAATCTGCTCAGGCCGCAGTCCTAAGTCGCACTCCAGCGTGACTACCCATTGGTCAAGGAGTGCGAGTGTAGGAACTATCACCAAGAGTTTTGAGCTAGGATACCTGTCTCGAAAACGGTCGAAACAGTAGATAGCAAATATCGTCTTCCCGCCGCCCGTGACAACGGAAACGATCCCGCGTTTGGATTCCCACCACTTCTCAAACGCTTCCTCTTGCCACTGTCTCAGTGAAACCATAGGTCCTCAGCTTCAGGAGTCCGTCAAAAATATCCGACAGATCAGGCCTGGAAAAGTTCAATCTCTGCCGTGAGACGGGCCCTCGTTAGACCGGTAAATCGTCCCACCCCCGATGCAGCGTAGCTCTCATTCGCTTCAATCGAGATCCACTTTCTACCTAGGCCTTCGGCTACCGCACCAGTAGTATTACTTCCGGCAAATGGGTCGAGCACCAAGTCACCTTCTTCTGAACACAGATTTATGAAGAACTCCGCCAACTCAGACGGCATACGAGCGGGATGCGGAGTCAGTCCATGTTCTTTACAATACTGCTGATATGGGTCATTGTTTCTCGTGTTTGAACCGACAAGAACGCTGTCCGGTAAGTGCTCTGCTTTGATTACGTTTGGCGGAATCGCGCCTCCATTGTCCGATAAGAACGAACTTTCTCCAATGCTGTGCTCTGAGGGACGCTTGCCTGCATTATACTTCTGGTTCTTCAGCAGGCTCTTCATGGAGCGACTATAGGGAACAAGCACTCTCTGATTGTCGGCCTTGGGTTTCGGATTAGGACTTAGCCACCAAAGACGGGTGAAAGAGTCTTTCACTCGAATGCGTTCCACCGTTACCCACTGAGCCGGAGTCGGGAGCTTGGCAGGGTTATGCCAAATAAATTCTTGACATAAATATAGGTCGGCAGCATCACGGAAGGCCAGAAGACTCTCAATCGCGAGCGTCGACATAACGGGTAGCCCGGGTTCCCACGCGTTCCCGACTTCAACCACGATTGAGCCGTCGGGTCGAAGGACCTCACGTAGGAGAGGGGCGAACTCCTTCAGCCACTCCTTGTACGCCTCGCCCTGTTTATTGCCATACCGTTTCTTGTTGTTAAGAGGGAACGGCGGAGAGGTAAATACAAGCTGTACTTGCTCCCTTAGGTCTTGTCCTGCTAAGCCTGACAGAATGGTCTCGCTGGTGCTCACCACTGATGCGCCAAGGTCAGTGGTGTACTGCACGGCGAGTTTATCGCGGTGGGTGTGCGCCCAGCCGCGAGGATCGAGCTTTGGAGTTAGCATGCGATAGTAGGTTGCGGCGGGTGATTCGTGGAAGCAACAGCGAAGGTACAAAACCCGCGAGACTGAGGCAAGATGCCAGGTCCACGATGCGCAGTAGCCGAGCGGTCAGGCCCTCGTGGCGGGCGCTCCGGGACCAGATCGGCGTAACGTAAGCAAACGAAGCCCTCCCACCGCGCCGGAAGAGGGCTTCGCGCTGTCGTGCGTAGGGCGCACCGAAGACCGACGTCAGTCCCCGCTCGTTGCGGTGGCTTCCTCGGTCGTCTCCTCAGACGGGCCGGAAGCGTCGGGCGGCGCCAACGCATCCGAGGACTCCGGCGCATCCGCTGCCTCTTGCGAAGCGGACGCCGACGACGACTCCGCCCTCGCCTCCGCCGCCTCGAGCCCCGTCTCCATCAGCCCGGCGACGAGCTGCGTGAAGCGCGCCGGGTCGTGCAGCTCGGAGCCCTCGGCCAGGAGCGACCACCCCAGCAGCAGCTCCGCGTAGTCGCCCACCACGGGGTCGCTCGCGTCGGCGTCGAAGCGGCGGCGGAGCCCCTGCACCAGCGGGTGAGCGGCGTTCAGCTCCAGGATGCGGCGCTGGCGGACGCCGCCGCGCCCCGCCGCCAGCAGGCGCTCCAGCTGCGGCGAGTAGTCGTGCTCGGCCACCACCAGCACGGCGGGCGAGCGGGTGAGCCGCCCCGAGAGGCGCACCTCCTTCACCCATTTCTCCAGGCGCTTCTGCAGGGCGCCCAGGAACGGCTCGAACTCCTTCTTCCGCTCCTCGGCCTCCCCCTTCTTCTCCCCCTCCTCCAGCTCCACCGCCCCCTTCCCCGCCGAGCGCAGCCGCTTCCCCTGGAACTCGGTCACCGACTGCACCACCAGCTCGTCCACCGGGTCGGTGAGGTAGAGCACCTCCCAGCCGCGGTCGCGGAACGCCTCCAGCGCGGGCGAGCCCTCCACCTGCTCGCGACTGGCGCCGGTCAGGTACCAGAGGTCGGCCTGCCCCTCGGGCATCCGCTCCACGTACTCCTGCAGCGTGGTGAGCGCCTCCGGGTCGCGGGAGGAGCCGAAGAGGACGAGCCCCAGCAGCGCCTCGCGGTTCTCGAAGTCGCTGTCCACCCCCTCCTTGACCGCCCGCCCCAGCTCGCGCCAGAACGCCTCGTACTTCGCCCGGTCGCCCTCCAGCATCCGCTTCAGAGCGTCCAGCACCTTCTTCGTCAGGGTGCGGCGGATCTGGCGGACGTGGCGGTCGCTCTGCAGCATCTCGCGCGAGACGTTGAGCGGCAGGTCGGGCGAGTCCACCGCGCCGCGCACCCAGCGCAGCCAGCGCGGGAGGAGCTCCTCCGAGTTCTCGCGCACCAGCATCCGCTTCACGTACAGCCGCAGGGAGGGCTTGAAGCCGGGGTAGTACAGGTCCACGGGCCCGCGCGAGGGGAGGAAGAGCACGGCCTGGAACTCCACCAGCCCCTCGCCGCGGGTGTGGATCGTCTCCAGCGGCTCCGACCAGTCGTGCGAGATCTGGCGGTAGAAGTCGGCGTACTCCTCCTTCGTCACCTCGGCCGGCGGCCGCGTCCAGATCGGCTGCATGGAGTTGAGCGGCCGCTCCGGCTCGGGCGTCTCGCCCTCGGGCACCTCCTCGGGCTTCTCGGCCGGCAGCAGGATCGGGTAGGTGATGAAGTCGGCGTGCTGCCGCACCAGGCGCGAGAGCACCCAGCGGTCGGTGTAGTCCTCGATCCCGTTCTCGGGGTCCGCTGGCTTCAGGTGCAGCGTGACCGTGGTCCCGGGGCGGTCGCGCCCGGCGTCCTCCACCGTGAACGAGCCGTCGCCGGACGACGCCCAGCGCACCGCCTGGTCGGCGCCGGCCCGGAGCGTGACCAGCTCCACCCGGTCGGCCACCATGAACGACGAGTAGAAGCCCACCCCGAACTGGCCGATGAGCTGCCCGGCCCCCTCGGCGGCCGCCTGCTTCAGCTGCTCCAGCGCCTCGCGCGTCCCCGAGCGGGCGATGGTGCCGATGTTCTGGACCACCTCCTCGCGCGTCATCCCGATCCCGTCGTCCTCGATGGTGAGGGTGCGCTTCTCCCGGTCGGGCAGCAGCCGGATCTTCGGGTCGAAGCCCTCCGGGAGGAGCTCGGGGCGGGTGAGCGCCTCGAAGCGGAGCCGGTCGATGGCGTCGGAGGCGTTGGAGACCAGCTCGCGGAGGAAGATCTCCTTGTGGGTGTAGAGCGAGTGGACCACCAGGTCGAGGAGCCGCTGCACCTCGGCCTGGAAGGCGAACTGCTGCGCCTGCTCGGGCACGCTTCCCTCCTGTCTCTGCGAATGGGTGGTTCCGGTCGACGATCAGCCGCGGCGCGCGGGGCGCCACGCGGCGAGGGCGGAAAAATAGTAAGCCCGCGGCGGGGACAACAAGTGGCGGGAGCGGGGTGCGCGAGGAGCGCCGGAGAGCCCAGGGGACAATGTACGTGCGGCGTCGCAGACGCCCGAAAGTCGGACAGGTGCGCTCGCGCCGTTGCCGAACACTGAAGAGACAAGAGTGCCGATGGACGGAGATGCTCTCCACCGGCTACGGACAGACGGCGGACCGGACCTGTAGCAGAACCTGTATCGGGACGGGCTGCAGAAACGAAGACGCCCTGCACGTAAACACGTGCAGGGCATCAACTTGGAAGAGTCGGGACGGCCGGATTTGAACCGGCGACCCCCTGAACCCCATTCAGGTGCGCTACCGGGCTGCGCCACGTCCCGAAAACCGGTGTCTCCGCCGTGGATCGAGCCCGCGCCGAAGAGCGGGAAACTTAGCGGAATCGGGCGTTTACGTCAACCCCGGCGGGCGGGGGCCGGGGACGTCCTCGCGCAGCCAGTCCTCCAGCACGGCGCGCTGCGCGGGCGTCGGCGCCTCCACCGGGCGCACCAGGAAGCGCGTGGGCGGGCCGGTCTCCACCTCCAGCGAGAGCGTCACCAGCTCGTCGCGGCGGAAGACGGTGAGCTGGGCGCGGCTCCCGGGCGGCTTCTCCTGCAGCCGCGCCACGAGCGTCTCCCCCCCGATGCGCATCCCGTCCAGCGCCACCAGCTCGTCGCCCGCGTTCACCCCCGCGCGCCAGGCGGCGCTGCCGGCCAGCACGTGCGCCACCAGCGTCCGCCACCCCTCCAGCTTGAACTGCAGCCCCGTGCGCACCTCGGTGCGCAGCCGCTCGGCCGAGGGGTCGCCCACCGGCCCCGTGGGGGCGGGCGCGCCCGGCGGCGGCGCGTGCGCCGGGCGCAGCGCGAGCCCCGCCGCCGCGAGCGGCTCGTCGTACTCCAGCTCCTCGGTCGAGCGCAGCGCCCGGTCGAAGAACGCCCGCAGGTCGGCGCCCGCCACCTCCTGCGCCACCTCCTCCACCGCGCCCTCGGGGAAGCCCCGGTCGCAGGCGCCCCAGCGCTCCCACAGCGCGCGCATCACGTCGTCCAGCGAGCGCCCGTTCCCCGTGGCCGCGCGGATCCTCAGGTCCAGCAGGAGCGCCACCAGGGCGCCCTTCTGGTAGTACGAGATGGTGGCGTTGGGGGTGTTGGCGTCGGGGCGGTAGAACTTGATCCAGGTGTCGAACGAGGCGTCGGCCAGCGGCTGCACCACCCGCCCCGGGAGCGTCTGCCAGCGAGAGATCATCTCCCCCAGCTTCTCCAGGTAGCGCGCCTGCGAGATGAGCCCGGCGCGGCGCAGCAGCAGGTCGGTGTAGTAGGTGGTGAGCCCTTCCACCACCCACAGCTCGCGCGTGTACGCCTCGCGCGTGTAGTCGAAGGGCCCCAGCACCGCGGGGCGGATGCGCTTGCCGTTCCAGGCGTGGAAGAGCTCGTGCGCCGCCAGCCCCAGGAAGCTCTCGTACGGCGGCCCCCGGAAGCTCCAGCGGTCGGCCAGCAGCTGCGTGGAGGCGCGGTGCTCCAGCCCCCCCGCCCCGCCGGGGGTGAGGTGGACGATGAAGGTGTAGTCGCGGTACGGCAGCGTGCCGAAGAGGGCGTGCTCGGCCCGCACGATGCGGGTGGTGTCGGCCACCAGGCGCTCGCGCTCCCAGTTGCCGCGCCCCCAGACGGCGTAGCGGTGCCGGCGGCCCTCCACCTCCCACTCGATCAGCTCGTGGGTGCCGATCTCCAGCGGCGAGTCGACCAGCTCGTCGTAGTCGGCCGCCAGGAAGGCGTTCGGCGCGCCGTCCTCGGCGAGCGAGGTGGTGGTGCGCCACCCCGGCGGCGCCTCCACGCCCAGGCGGTGCGGGGCGCTCTCGCGCCCGGCCAGGTACGGGAAGACGCTGGCGCCGTTGATGGAGGCGTGGGTGGCGTCCAGGTGGCTGGTGCGCACCGTCAGCTCGTCGGCGTAGACGATGAGCCGGGCGCGCAGCAGGCCGTCGGGCGGGGCGTCCACCAGCCAGGTGTTCTTGTCGGTCTTGCGGGAGGGGAGCTCGCGCCCCGCGCCGTCGACGGCCACGAAGTGCACCACGTTGCGCGGGAACTCGCGCATCAGGTACGACCCCGGCGTCCACGACGGCATCACCACGCGCGCGGGCTCCCGGACCTCCTCGGCCGTGAGCACCACCTCCAGGAGGTGCGTGTGCGGCTCCGGCATGCGGAGCCGGTAGGAGACGCCCGTCACCGGCGAGGCCGTCCGCGCCGTGCGCCGCCGCGGCGGCGTTTGCCCCGGCCGGTCCACAGGAAGGTGCCCACCGCCCCCGCGGCGATCCCCACGGCCGCCGCCGCCGGGCTCAGGAAGCGGCGGGCGCCCGACTCCTTCAGCACGCTCCCCGCCATGAAGAGCATGTTGGCGGGCCGCTCGGCCAGGCGCCGCATCAGGTACGGGTACCAGCTGTCGCCGAAGGGGACGTAGACGCGCACGTTGTACCCCTCCTCGCGCAGCCGCTGCTGCAGGTCGCGCCGCACCCCGTAGAGCATCTGGAACTCGAAGCTCTCCTTGCCGATCCCCCGCTCCCACACGTAGCGCCGGGCGTGGTCGATGATGGCCTCGTCGTGGGTGGCGATGGCCGGGTAGACGCCCGCCTCCAGCAGCCTCTCCATCTCCTGCACGTACGCCCGGTCCACGTCGTCCTTGTCGGGGTAGGCCACCGTCTCGGGCTCCATGTAGGCGCCCTTCACCAGCCGGATGCGCGAGCCCAGCGCGATCAGCCGCTCCAGGTCGTCGGGGGTGCGGCGGAGGTACGACTGGAGGACCGTCCCCGTGTTGCGGAAGCCGTCGGCCCAGAGCCCCTCCACCAGGGCGATGGTGCGCTCGGTGTAGTCGCTGGACTCCATGTCCAGGCGCACGAAGACCTCCCCCTCGCCGTCGCCCAGCTCGCGCGCCCGCTGCAGCACCAGCTCCACGTTGTCGCGGCAGAACTCCTCGTCGATGTCCAGGCCCAGCTGGGTGGGCTTGAGCGAGATGTTGGCGTCCACCCGCTCGCGGGCGATGCGCTCCAGGATGCGGATGGCCATGTCGGCGGCGGCCTCGGCCTCCTCGCGGCTCCCCACCGACTCGCCCAGGTAGTCGAGCGAGACGGAGAGCCCGGCGGCGTTGAGGGAGCGCGCGGCGTCGATGGCCTCGTCGAGGGTGTCGCCCGCCACGAAGCGGTGGGCGATGGCGCGCGAGACCGGCACGCGGGTGATCACCTTGCGGGCGGTGGGGCTCTCGCTGAGGAGGAGGAGGCTTTGCTTGAGCATGAACGCCGGGGTCGAGGGTCGGGTCGGTGGACGCGCCTCAGGCGTCGGCCTGGTCCGCGGCCTTGCGGCGGATCGTCTCGTCCAGGATCTCGCGCACGCGGGCCAGGGGGAGCTCCTCCAGCGCGGCGCGGGCCTGGTCTTCGGTGGGGGCGGTGGCCAGGTCGGGCGTCTCCAGGTGTCCCATGATGGCGGTGCCGGTCTGCGCCCAGCGGACGAACACCAGGTACGCCGACCAGGGGGCCGCGGGGTCGTCGCCAGGGTCGATCTCCACCGCCACGGTGTACGGCTCGCCGTCGCACCCCTGGAACGCCGCGGCCCGGCCGTGCACCGCCAGGTACCCGCCCAGCGTGGTGTCGGTGACCCCCTCGGGGGTGATCGGGTTCAGCCGGTCTTCCGCGCTGGCGTACTTCATGGGCGCCCAAAGTAAGTGCGAGAGTGCGAAAGTGCGAGAGTGCGAAAGTGGTGCCGGGGGGAAACGGTGCGAAGTGCGAGGTGCGAAGTGCGAAGTGCTGCTGGCCGATTGCTGATCCTCCCCTGGCCGTCTAGGTTGCCGCGGGAATCGAGGAGGGGGGCGATGGCGGACGTGCTGGGGCTGCTGCTGGCGGGGCTGGCGGCGGGGGACTCGCTGGGCTCCACGTCGGAGTTCTGCGACCGGGCGGGGGTGCTGGAGGCGTACCGTCGCCACGCGGCCCGCGGGTGGCCGTTCGCGCAGGCCGGCGGCGGGGCGTTCGGCCTGGCGCCGGGCGCGCCGACGGACGACACCGAGCTGGCGCTGTGCCTGGTGCGGAGCTTCCGCGAGCACGGCCGCTTCGACGGGGACGACGTGGCGCGCCGCATGGTGGCGTGGCTGCGCGCGGGGCCGCCGGACGTGGGCGGCACCACGCGGCGCGCGCTCGCCGCGGTGGCCGGCGGCACGCCGTGGTACGCGGGCGGCCGCGAGCGCTGGCGCGACGATCCGTCGTACGCGGCCAACGGCTCGCTGATGCGCAACGGGGTGGTCCCCGGGACGGCGGCGTCGCCGCACGAGGCGCTGCGCATCAGCGTGCTGCACGGGATCATCACGCACTACGCGCCGCTGTGCGTCCTCTGCTGCGCGGCCCAGTCGTGGCTGATCGGCGACGCGCTGGCGGGCGGGGCGGCGCGGCGCGGCGGCGGGGGTGCGTGGGTCCCCCATTTCCTGGCCGCGTGGGAGGAGTGGCGGGAGCGCTGCGGCGACGAGCACGTGCGCGGCTACCTGGCCGACGAGGGGGTGGAGCCGGCGCTCCGCGCGGCCGAGCGCACGCTGCGCGAGACGCCGTTCGGGCTCGACGGCTTCGACCCGTTCCGCGCGGAGTACGAGGGGCGCGAGGGCTCGGTGCTCCTCACGCTGCAGGTGGCGGTGTGGGCGGCGGCGATGAGCGTCTCCGACCTCCCCTTCCCCGCGCCGCCGCGGCTCCCGGCGGAGGTGTTCGAGCGCCGCGGTCCGTGGGTGCTGGGCTGGGTGCCGATGATCGGCTACGACAGCGACACCTACGCGGCCACCGCGGGCCCCCTGATCGCCGCGCTGCACGGCGGCCTCCCGGAGCCGCTCACGCGCGGCCTGCACGCGCTCGCGGAGTGATATCGAGCGTGGACCCGCGCCGGACGGAGCGGCACCGACGCACTAACGCACTGGCACTTCGCACTTCGCACTTCGCACCTCGCACTCCGCACTCGCAGTCATGAGAGCCGCCATCTTCCACTCGCACGGCGGACCCGAGGTGGTCCGCATCGAAGACGTCCCCCGGCCCCGGCCCGGCCCGGGCGAGCTGCTGGTCGAGGTGAAGGCCGCGGCCATGAACCACCTGGACCTGTGGATCCGCCGCGGGCTCCCGATCGACACCACCATGCCGCACGTCGGAGGCTCCGACATCGCCGGCGTCGTCGCCGAGGTGGGCGAGGGGGTGGACGCGGCGCGGATCGGCGAGCGGGTGGTGGTGAACCCCTCGCTCTGGGACGGCGCCTGCGAGTGGTGCCGCAGGGGCGAGGAGTCGATGTGCGTGGCTTTCAGGATCATCGGCGAGCACACCGACGGCGGCTTCCGCGAGCTCGCCCCCGTCCCCGCCGACCACGCCTACCGCATCCCCGACGAGATGCGCTTCGAGGACGCGGCGGCGCTCCCCATCTCCTACATGACCGCCTGGCGCGCCCTCACCTCCCGCGCCCGCCTCCAGCCCGGCGAGAGCGTGCTGGTGATCGGCGCCTCGGGAGGCACGGCCATCGCCGCGGTGCAGATCGCCCGGCTGATCGGCGCGCGCGTGCTCGCGGTGACGAAGGGGGCGGAGAACGTGGAGCGGGTGAGGGCGCTCGGGGCGGAGTTCGTCTACGACCGCGCGGAGGAGGACTGGTCGAAGGCCGTCTACCGCGACACGGGCAGGCGCGGGGTGGACGTGGTGGTGGAGAACGTGGGGGCGGCCACCTGGGCGGGGAGCGTGCGGGCGCTGGCGCGCGGCGGCCGCCTGGTCACCTACGGCGCGACCACCGGGCCGCAGGTGGAGATCGACCTGCGCCAGGTCTTCTGGAAGCAGCTCGCGGTGATCGGCACCACCATGGCCTCGCGCGCCGAGTTCGAGCAGATGCTGGAGGCGGCGTTCAGCGGCCGCCTGCGACCGGTGATCGACTCGGTGCTGCCGCTCGACCGGGCCCGCGAGGCCCACGAGCGCCTGGAGGCCGGCAGCCAGTTCGGGAAGATCGTCCTGGTGCCGTGACGCACGTCACACTCTGAAGCGCGGCCGTGCCGGGGTCGCGTCCAGCGCCAGACCGGGTGATTACCGGGTTCAAGAGACTTTCTCACGCACCGTCAGCAGAGTTGACAGAAGGGTCCTCTGCTGACTCTGCGACAGCAGGCCGCGTACCCAACGCGGCCGGTGCCATGCTGCGAAACAGAGCCTCAGCAGCAGTTTACGCCAGGCGGTGGGCGTGTTTGCCGGACGGGATAGAGAGTGGGAATAGGTTCACGCCGCGAGCGCATCCGGGCGTTCTGTCTCCTGCAGGTAGTTACTGTTGGTGGTCAAAACCGGTGATCCCGCCCCCCGCCCATGCGTGGGCGGGGGGCGCCGTATCGCCAAGCGGGCCGCCCGACGCATTGCCGGAGCGGCCGTGCTCTTCAGGAGTGGTTACGCCACAGATCCGTCGTTGCGGGACCCTGCTTCAGCACGGGGCGTCCCCGCACATCCTGATGTAGCACTGGCATCCGTACTCGGTGCACCTGCCGTAGTCGCCCCAGCCCATCATAGCGCAGTATTCGTTGCACGCGGCGTGGTCCGCCAGTGTGCACGCTAACGCCGCGTTCTCAGCAGGGGCGGCAGTGGCCTCCTTGATCCCGAAGATGAGGACTGCCGTGATCGCAAGGACGTACACCGGTGTCAGATCGAGGTGGAGACGACGAGTCATGGGAGGCCTCCGAACGAGAGAAGGTGAGCTGGAGCGTTCATGATAAGTCCCAAATGGCACGATTTGCAAGGGGCGAACCACGTCTCCGGGACGTTCGGCGGCCGGAACGGTTCACATGCGACGCGGACGCAAGCCTCAACGGATGCTCGATACGCGAGGAGGATAATTTACCAGACGCAACTCACATCAGCGAACAGATGCATACCTTGGCTCGGACCCATAACGGAGTAACAAACCGGCTGGGAATACCAGCGGGCCACGGTAGGTTCTCCGTGTTTGAGGGTGAATTTCAACGCCGCCGGTGTGTGATCATCACACTCCGGTGCCTTTGCAGGTCGGTAGGATCTGGGATAGGTTGGCCAGCAGAGTGGGGCATTTTGCCTGTAAGAGCCCGGCAGACCCTTTCCGGAACATCAAGTTATTCACATCGACTTACCGCGCTCTCTCTGATTCGATTGCTGACTCTGCTGAGGCCTGATGTTCGTCCGATCTGGTATCAGACCGGGGGATTGGACCCCGACCCAACGCCATCCGTTTACAAACCTTTTGCAAGCCCGGACAGACGAATCGGCGCCGCCCCCACGCGGGGGGGAGGCGCCGATCCGACCTCCATGCGGACGGGGGATGCGCTCAGGCGTCGTCGACCCTGCGGACGTCCTGCGCCCGCGGCCCCTTGGGGTCGTCCAGGATCTCGAACTCCACCCGGTCGCCGCGCTTGAGCGACTTGAACCCCTCCATCACGATGGAGGAGTGGTGGACGAACACGTCCTTGCCGCCGTTGTCGGGACGGATGAACCCGAACCCCTTGTCGTCCTTGAAGAACTCCACGATCCCGGTCTGCCTGGCCATTCTTGCCTCCGCTTGAGACGGTACCGGTCCCTTGGCATGCCGGCGCGTCGTCCCGTCCAACTCCGCTCCGGTCCAGTTTCGGCCCGGACCCCCCTCCGCAAAAGGTGTTCCCGCTCAGGGTTTCCGCGGCGGGCGCGGCTTCCCGGTGAGTTCCAGCACCGCCACCTCGGGGCGGCAGAGGAAGCGCACCGGCAGGTGCACCGTCCCCACCCCGCGCGACACGTACACCTGCGTCCAGGGCCGCCGCCGGAGACCCTCCTCGTACAGGTCGTCGCGGACCGCCGGGTTCTTCACCGCGCCCACGAACGGCAGCCGCACCTGCCCGCCGTGCGTGTGCCCGCTCACGACCAGGTCCACCGCGTCGTAGCCCCGCCGGGCGCGCTCGGCCTGGTCGGGGTCGTGCGCCAGCAGCAGGGTGAAGTCGCGCTCCTCGGGCGGCGGGAGGGCGTCCAGCGAGGGGTCGCCCTCGGTGAAGTCGTCCACCCCCGCCACGCAGAGCCGCGCGCCGTCCACGTCCAGCACCACCGCCCGGTTGGTGAGGTCCTCGACCACGGGGTGCGCGGCCACGTCGCGGTGCCACTTCCCGATCCCCACGATGTGGTCGTGGTTGCCGGGGACGGCCCACACCCCGTACGGCGCGCGCAGGCAGGCGAGCGCGTCCAGCACCCGCCGGAACCCCGGGGCGTCGTCGGCCGCGAAGTCGCCGGTGAGCGCCACCAGGTGCGGCCGCTCGTCCATCGCCGCGCGGCACGCCCGGCGGACGACGGACAGCGGCGTCCCCGCGCCCGCGTGCATGTCGGTCAGCAGGGCGACGCGGAAGCCCTCCAGCGCCGGGTGCAGCCCCCGCGCGTGGATCTTCGTCCGCGTCACCTGCAGCCAGCGGGGCTCCACCAGGAAGGCGTACGCCGCCCCGAGCGCCCCCGCCGCGGCCACCCCCGCCGCCGCCCACCCCAGCCTCCGTTCGTCCGTTCTCATGCCCGGCCGCCCGGAGCAAGCGCCAGACCAGAGGGAGGGAGGGGCCGCGGCGAAGTGTCCCGGGTCACCGCGCTCCCCGCGGGGACGCCCCGCCTTGCCGGAGCACGCCCTTTGCGGCACATTGGCCCCCGCCTCGGGGTGACCGACGGCGCTTCGCATGATAATCAACAAGGACAGGAGACTTCGATCGTGGCTACCGTCGCGCCCGCCGTCGACGACCGCGCGCTGCTCGCCGGCGCTCCCGTGCAGGCCCTGCTGGAAGAGGTCCGCGACTCCGTCCGCGTCGCGGACGACGGCGCGTTCCACCTCGTGGACGAGGAGGCGCTCCGCTCCCGCGGGATCGAGCGCCTGGCGCACGCCGCCGTCTTCGCAAGCGACGCCGACGTGCGCGACACCGCCCGCTGGCTGATCGGCGAGGCGGGGCGCGCGGTGGGGGTGGCGCCCGCGTCGATCCACGAGCTGTACCTGGCCCGCGGCCGCGGCGAGGTGTCGGGCTTCACCGTCCCGGCCATCAACGTGCGCGCCTCGGCCTTCGACACCGCGCGCGCCCTCTTCTCCGCCGCGCGCGAGCTGGACGTGGGGGCGCTGATCCTGGAGATCGCCCGCAGCGAGATCGGCTACACCGACCAGCGCCCGGCCGAGTACGTGGCGGCGATGACGGCGGCCGCCGTCCGCGAGGGGTGGAGGGGGCCGCTCTTCGTGCAGGGCGACCACTTCCAGGTGAACGCCAAGAAGTACAGGGCCGACCCCCACGCCGAGGTGCAGGCGGTCAAGGACCTGATCCGCGAGGCGCTGCACGCCGGCTTCTACAACATCGACATCGACACCTCCACGCTCGTCGACCTCGCGCAGGACGGGCTCGACCGGCAGCAGCATACGAACTACCGGCTCTCGGCCGAGCTGACCTGCTACGTGCGGCACTACCAGCCCGAGGGCGTCACCGTCTCCATCGGCGGCGAGATCGGCGAGGTGGGGACCGAGAACTCGACGCCCGAGGAGCTGCGCGCCTACATGGACGGCTACAACCGCGAGCTGGCGCGCCTGGGCGAGCGCGAGGGGCCGCAGGCCGGGCTGTCGAAGATCAGCGTGCAGTCGGGCACCACCCACGGCGGCGTGGTGCTGGCCGACGGCTCCATCGCCGAGGTGGCCATCGACTTCGAGACGCTGCGCACCCTCTCCGAGATCGCGCGGAAGGAGTACGGGCTCTCGGGCGCGGTGCAGCACGGCGCCTCCACGCTGCCGCAGAGCGCCTTCGGCAAGTTCCCCGAGGTGGAGACGGCCGAGATCCACCTGGCCACCAACTTCCAGAACCTGCTCTACGACCACCTCCCGTCCGGGCTGCGCGAGCGGATGTACGAGCACTGCCGCCAGAACTTCCCCGACGAGCGCAAGGCCGGCGACACCGACGAGCAGTTCATCTACAAGGCGCGCAAGAAGGCGCTGGGCGCGTTCAAGCGCGAGCTGTGGGAGCTCCCCGGGGGCGACCGCGAGACGGTGCGCGCCGTGCTGAAGGAGACCTTCTCCTTCCTCTTCACCCAGCTGCGCGTGGCGGGCACCGCCGAGACCGTGCGGCGGCACGTCTCCCTCCCGGAGGTGCGCCGCGCCGGCCCCTCCGCCATGCGCTTCCAGGCCGCCCAGGACGACTGGGACCTGTCGGACTGAACAGATCGGACAGCTCGATCCCGGGTGCCGAGGATTGGCTCGGGGGACGGGTCCTGAATGATCTCACGCAGAGACGCAGAGACGCGGAGAACTTCTCTGCGTCTCTGCGTCTCTGCGTGAGAATCTGCTTTGAACCGAGCCACGGAATCGGCAGACTCCGTCGACTCCGTGTGATTCTGTCGTTCGGGCCACAGCCGAAGAGGACCGGCGGCCGGTCCGTGGCGCTATGGGAACGGAATGTGCTGGTGCCCCGAACAGCGCCCGGTCCCCCATCCCGGACCGGCGCCGCGGATTCGGTCTCCGTAACCAGATGCGACCCTTCCGGCCGCGCCCCCAGGGGCGGCGGCACGGGAAGGGTGTACCCCCGAGCCGACGTGATCACCGAGAGCCCCAGCCTCGAGACCTCTCCCGCCGGCACCGCCGAGGCGGACGCGGCGCGGGACCCCGCCCCCCACGGGACGGGCGCCCTGTCGCTGCGCGCCAACAAGCTGGACCTGCTGGAGCGGCTCGCCGACGACCTGGCGCACGAGATCAAGAACCCGCTGCACTCCATGGTCATCAACCTGGAGGTGCTCAAGCGGCGGGTGGGGCGCGTGGACCCGGCCGGGCAGGAAGAGGTGCAGCGCTACCTGGGCGTGCTCACGGGCGAGCTGGAGCGCGTCAACCGGCGCATCGAGCTGCTGCTGCGCCTCTCACGCCCGGGGCGCGGCGCCGAGACCACCACGCTCAACGAGCTCACCGAGGAGCTGATGGAGCTCATCCAGCTCGAGGCGCGCCAGCGCGAGCTGGAGGTGGACTACCGCCCCGACGCCCGCATCGCCCGCGTGTTCGTGGCGCGCGAGCCCACCCGCCAGGCCATCCTGAACCTGGTGCTGGAGAGCATCGACCGCCTGCGCCCGGGCGCCACGCTCCAGATCGGCATCGACGAGCGCGACGGGTGGTCGCGCATCGCCGTGGGCGGCCAGGGGCTCACCCCGGCCGAGGCGGGCGGCGTGCGCGTGGCGGTGGCGCGCGAGCTGGCCGGGGCCGTCGGCGGGCGCGTGGAGGAGCGCGCCGCCGACGATGCCGGGGGCGGCCCCGCCCTGGTGCTCTCCATTCCCGTGGCGCGCGGCTGAAACGGCGTCCCCGCCCCAGCCGGCGAGCATACCTGCAGGTGGAAGCGGCGCAACGGGTTGACCCTTTGCGCCGCTGGCGGGTATACTACCGCTTCCTGCGTCTTTCCACGATCACCGGCAAACCGGGCTCCATGGCAGAGAAGATCCTGGTGGCGGACGACGAGCGCCACATCGTCGAGGGGCTGCAGATGCTCCTGGCCGACGACGGCTACGAGGTCGACACGGCCACCGACGGCAAGAAGGCCTGGGAGATGGTGAAGGAGGGCGTCTACGGCGTGGTCCTGGCCGACCTGCGCATGCCCGAGATCGACGGCCTGGAGCTGTTCAAGAAGATGCGCGACTCGGGGGTCCCCTCGGAGCTCATCATCATCACCGGCTCGGCCTCGGTCGACACCGCCGTGCAGGCGATGCGGCAGGGGGCGTACGACTACCTGGAGAAGCCGCTCAAGATGGAGCGGCTCAAGGCGCTCTTGCCGAAGGCGCTGGAGGCGTACCGGGTCAAGCAGGCCAACAAGCAGCTCGAGGAGAAGCTCAAGAACCTCACGCGCTTCGGCGACCTGATCGGCCAGTCGGAGGAGATGCGCGAGATCTACTCCATGATCGAGGCGGCGGCCCCCAGCAGCGCCAGCATCTTCATCGTGGGCGAGAGCGGCACCGGGAAGGAGCTGGTGGCGCGGGCGATCCACGAGAAGAGCGGGCGCGCCAGGGGGCCGTTCGTGGCCATCAACTGCGCCGCCTTCCCCCGCGAGATCCTGGAGAACGAGCTGTTCGGCCACGAGAAGGGCGCCTTCACCGGGGCCATCAACGAGAAGGCGGGGTGCTTCGAGCTGGCCGACGGCGGCACGCTCTTCCTGGACGAGGTGGCCGAGATGGAGCCCGACATCCAGGTGAAGCTGCTCAGGGCGCTGGAGCAGCGCTCGTTCCGGCGCCTGGGCGGGAAGAAGGAGATCCACGTGGACATCCGGGTGGTCTCCGCCACCAACAAGGTGATCCAGAAGGCGCTGGAGGACGGCCACCTGCGCGAGGACCTCTACCACCGCCTGGCGGTGATCCCGCTGCAGCTGCCGCCCTTGCGCGAGCGGCGCGGCGACCTGCGCATCCTGGCCGAGCACTTCCTCCGGCGCTTCGCCGAGGAGAACCAGAAGACGCTGAAGGGCTTCTCTCCCGAGGCGCAGGAGTTCATCAACACCTACCGCTGGCCGGGCAACGTCCGCGAGCTGAAGAACGCCATCGAGCGGGCGGTGATCCTGGCCCGCGGCGACCAGGTGACGCTGGCGGATCTGCGCGCCCACGAGCTGATCCAGAGCGACGACCGCGAGGTGCGCTTCCCGGTGGGCAACACCACCATCGAGCAGGCGGAGCGGACGCTGGTGCTGAAGACCTTCTCCTTCGTGGACGGCGACCACCAGCGCGCCGCCAGGGTGCTGGGGATCGAGCCCGACGACCTGCGCGAGCGCCTGAACCGCGCCGTCGCCGGCGAGGCCGTGACCGCGTAGTCCCCCGCGCGACTCCCGAAAAGACGGAGGGCTGCCTTTCGAGCACGGAAGACAGCCCTCTCTCTATTTCCAACATTCTCTGAAACATCAGGCCTCACGCAGGGTCAGCAGAGTCAGCAGAGAAACCACGCCCGGCGGTGAGTTCTCTGCTCACTCTGCTGGCTCTGCGTGAGAAAAGTCGATTCCGCTGTCTCACACGAAGGGAACGGGGTCAATGGAGATACGAGATGTTCTCCGTTTCCTCCGTTGACTCCGTGTGATACCATTTCGCAGGGAATCGTTCGGGTATCAGCCCTGAAGAGGTCTCACACAGAGGGCACAGAGAACACAGAGGAACAGCGGAAGAGATTGAAGTTCTCTCCGTGTCCTCCGTGTCCTCTGTGTGATGCCAATCTGTTTCTCGCGAACCAGAACAATGCTCGGAAACGTGTATGAGACATTCAGTTATGGATCTCGATCCCGAACGATCCTCTGCAAAATGGGTATGAGCGCCGTCACCCGGCCGCGTCGGAGGTGAGGCGGCGCCAGGCGCGGTGGTAGCGGGTGAGGCGCTCGGTGTCCTTCTGCGTCACCTCGCCGGTGCGGCGCACGTCCATGTTGTCTTCCAGGTCGGCGATCTTCACCCGGCGGGCCACCGGGTGGCGGGCGGCGCGCTCCACGAATTCGTCGTAGCTCTCCCCCTCGCGGCGCGTCAGGTGGTCCACCGCCTCCACCACCTCGTCCGCGAAGCCGCGCTCCCGCAGGTCGTCCAGCGTCCAGCCGGTGTCCTCCACCACGTCGTGCAGCACGGCGGCCATGCGCTCGGCGTCGGTCTGCATGCGGAACATCATCCTCAACGGGTGCAGGATGTACGGCGCCCCGGCGCGGTCCTTCTGCCCCCGGTGCGCCTCGACGGCGATGCGGATGGCTTCCTCGAGGTCGGCCATGGAAGTGCGAAGTGCGAGGTGCGAAGTGCTGAGTCCTGAGTCCTGAGTCCTAAGTCCTTAGTGGCGGCGATGCTCGTGATCAGCTCGCGGCGAGCGCGGCGATGCGGGACTCCAGCACCGCCAGGGTGGTCTCCGGCATGGGGACCATGAACCGCGCCGTCGCGGCGCCGGCGCTCAGCTCCAGCGCGCGCGGCGTGGCCTTCAACAGCGGGCCGGCGGTGCGCGGCGGCGCGAGCTCCACCCGGCGCGCCCGCAGCGCCTCCACGGGCTCCAGGATCACCGGGGCGCGGTGGCGGCGAACGTTGCGGCGGTGCGGCTGGAAGACGGCGCCCTGCGGCCCCAGGTACAGCACGCCGCCGACGGCGATCCGCCCCGCGAGCATCGCGCACGGGAGGCGGTAGAGGTACTCGCGCCCGGGCGGCGGCGGCGGCGCCACCTTCGGGTCGCCGGCGTAGACGCGGTCCACGAGATTGCGGAGGAGGCGGCGCATGAGCCAGATCCACGCCGCGCCGAAGAACAATCCACCGACGAGCCACGTCACCACCGTGGCGACCATCGCCGGCACCGAGCGAGGGACCGGCTGCTCCAGCAGCGTGAGCAGCGCCATCAATCCCCCGCAAAATACGCCTATCAGCACCGCCAGGCGCACCCATTGGCCGGGCTCGATTTCGTCGTAGGCGGCGCGGGGGGCGAGGGTCTCCATCGCGGGCGGGAATCGGGGTGACGGTAAACCGGGGCGGGAGAGAACCTAACTACCCCCGGGGCGGACGCAAAACGGGCGGCGGGGCACGTGCCCCGCCGCCCGTCCGCTCACCCCCCGAGCCGATGTCAGTTCCCGTTGGGCTTCTGCACCGGGGCGGCCCCCTGCAGGAGGGCCAGCAGCTCCTCGTCGCTGGACTCCAGCCAGCGCTCGGGCGGGTTCACCAGGCGCCGCTTGTCGCCGTCGTTCTCGAAGCACAGCCACCCCCGCGCCAGCTCCGGCGAGCTCGCCCGCAGCACCTCGCTCTGCGGCACCACGTGCCAGACCCGCCAGCTCCGCCCCTCGGCATCTCGGAAAGTGCGTATCCCCATCGAGTTATCCTCCCGTTCGGACCCGCGCCAAAGGCAAGTACCGGGCCAGCTGCCGGACCGTAATCC
Organism: Longimicrobium sp.; assembly: GCA_036389795.1. Classification (NCBI taxonomy): domain Bacteria; kingdom Pseudomonadati; phylum Gemmatimonadota; class Longimicrobiia; order Longimicrobiales; family Longimicrobiaceae; genus Longimicrobium; species Longimicrobium sp. The sequence goes on along the minus strand of DASVWD010000070.1, from coordinate 79,671 downwards.
GGTGCTCCGGAACGAGTTGCGCTCCTCCGCCGCGGACGGCGGTGGCCGGCTCCCCACGCGCGCCGGGCGTACACGGGAGACACGTTTACGGAGAGCACACCTTTGGGGTCACCGACTGTGGCGGAGATGGTTTGTTCGGGATATATTCGGGCGAGATGGTCCCCGGCAGCCTCTGGCCAGCTACCCGGTGCATGCTTCCGCCTTCCCTGCAGCCGCAGCTCCTGACCTCCGCGCGCGCGGCCCCGGTCGGGGACCGGTGGATCCACGAGGTGAAGTACGACGGCGTGCGCCTCCTCTGCCGCGTGGAGGGAGGGCGGGCGCGGCTGCTCACGCGCGGCGGGCAGGACTGGACGGCGCGCGCGGGGAGCGTGACGGCGGCGGTGGAGGCGCTGGGGATCGACGGGGCGTGGCTGGACGGCGAGCTGGTTGCGCTCAGGCCCGACGGGCTCCCCGACTTCGACGGGCTGCACGCGGCGATGCGCGGCGGCCGGGGGGCGCCGCTGCTGGCCTTCCAGGTGTGGGACGCGCCCTGGCTGGACGGGCGCGACCTGTCCGCCCTCTGCGTGCTGGAGCGCAAGGCGCGGCTGGAGGAGCGCGTGCGCGGCCGCTCGGCGGGCGGCGTGGTGCGCTACTGCGACCACCTGCGCGGGCGCGGGCCGGTGTTCTTCGCCCACGCCTTCCGCGCCGGGGTGGAGGGGATCGTGAGCAAGCGCGTGGGGAGCCCGTACCGCCCCGGGGTGCGCTCGCGCGACTGGCTCAAGGTGAAGTGCTTCCGCACCTTCCGCGTGCGGGTGGCCGGCTGCACGCCCAGCCTGGAGACGGTCTTCGCCGGCGAGGTCGGCGAGGGCGGGCGGCTCGCCTTCGCCGGGCGGGTGCTGGGCTGGGGCCCGATCGAGGCGCGCCGCGAGCTGCGCGCCGCGCTGGCCGGGCTGCGCCGCGACCGCTGCCCGCTGCACCCGCCGCTCCGGCTGCGCGAGGAGGTGTGCTGGGTGGAGCCGGTGCTGGAGGTGGAGGTCACCGCGCTCTGCCGCGCCCCGGGCGAGAAGCTCCGCCACGCCGTGCTCAAGCGGGTGGTCGGGATCGCCGAGGTGGTGGGGTGATGGGGATGCGGTGCGGGGATCTGTCGTAGGGGCGAGCATGCGAGTCCGAGCACGGGCGGCGTCGGCGCGAGAGGCCGCCTGCCGCGCACGGCCTGGCATCGCCGGTCGAGGCATGCCTCGCCCCTACGAACGAGCCAGCGGATTCGCGATGTAGGCGGCGTGCATCGATGGGAGGCCGGAAGATTGCGAGGGAGCGCCCCCCGGTCTGGATGGCCGGGACGCTTCACGCGAGGGGTGACATGGGCGAGACGGTCTGGTGCGTGTTCCAGAAGCTGCCGAACGAGAAGTGCCCCACGCTCTCCGCCGTCTGCCGCACGCACGCCGTGGCCGAGGCGGTGTGCGAGAGCAGCCGGCGCGAGGCGCAGGGGTCCGGCGAGCCCGAGGGCGAGTGGCTGATCCGCGAGTGGAGCGTTCTCGACGCCGAGGCGGAGCGCCGGGCCGAGGAGGCCGACCAGATCAGCCACGTGCTCGACCCCATGCGCGCGGGCGTCGCCGTGTCCGAGGCAGATGCGGACGCGGAGGCGGGCGAAGCGGAGTCTCCCCGGTGAGGAGGACGACGGCGCTCAGTTCTCGTCGACCTGCGCCTGGTCGAACGTGACCCCGACCACCACTCGGAAAGGAACCTGCAGCAGCTGCCCGGGCCCGTGCTGGACCACCACCACGCCTCTCTGCCAGATCCGCTTCCAGTCGAACACCACCCGGAGCCGCGTCCTCGCCGGGACCTCAAGGGTGATCTCCTCGGCGTAGACCTGCCTGGCTTCCTCCGTGATCGAATACCGCTGCTTGAGATTCGACTCGGCGGTCGCCTGGAAGCCCAGCGCATCGCCCGCGCCGATGGTGAGCTGGGTTCCGTTCTGCTGCGCCTTCTCGTACTCGAGCACGTAGCTCTGCGACCACTCCTTGCTCAGGGAGAAGCGGCGGGTCAGCGTGATCGAGCTCTTCGAGTTGTCGATGATCCGCTGCTCCTGCCCCAGGGGCTCCTCGACCCGGTCCGTTTCCACGAAGCTCACCAGCGAGGTGGCCTGCGGCTCTCCGGCCGGGTCGCCGTCGGCGAACACCGGCCACGTGTGATTGCACTTCGGGCATTCGGCGACGGCTGCGCGGTCCCAGAACGGCAGCGGCTTCAGCACGGGGGGCGCGGTTCCGTCCGGCTCCCGGTAGCGGGGCTTGAGGATGAAGTCGCGGCAGAACGGGCAGCGGCTGCCGAGCATGAATTTCGTCTGTGGCTCCGACAACCCGAACATCGCATCACCTGGAATCGAAGGGCGGAACTTTCGTGGCCGGGCGGGAAGGACTGCCGTGGACGGCGGCTGCCAAATATCGCGCGCCTACTCCGCCAGCGCCACGATCAGGTCGGGGCCGTCGTAGCCGGGGCGGTTGACGGCGGTGGAGACGGGGTGCGCGCGCAGGGTGCCATCGGGCGCGGGGCGCAGCAGCGGCGCCAGGTCGTCCGCCTTCGCCGCGGGGTCCAGCCACCCGTCGCGGTCGTCCGGCGCCACGATCACGGGCATGCGGTCGTGCAGGGCGGCCACGTCGCGGCTGGGGGTGGTGGTGAGGATCACGAAGCTGTGCACCGGCCGCCCGTCGGGCCCGCCGCGCCAGCTCTCCCACAGCCCGGCGAAGGTGAGCGTGCTCCCGTCGGCCGGGTGGATCCAGTGCGGCACCTTGCCGCCGGGGCCCTTCATCCACTCGTAGAACCCGCCGGCCGGCACCAGGCAGCGCCGCCGCTGGAAGGCGGCGCGGAACGCCGGCTTCTCCAGCACCGTCTCGGCGCGCGCGTTGATCATCTTGTTGCCGATCCTCGCGTCCTTCGCCCACGCCGGGATCAGCCCCCAGCGGAAGACGTCGAGCACCCGCCGCCCGTCGTGCCCCAGCAGCACGGGCGCGTCCTGCGTGGGCGCGATGTTGAAGCGCGGCAGCTCGGGCTCGGGGCAGCTCCACGTCGCCTCGAGGGTGGCCGCCAGCTCGGTGACCGAGACCGGGTTGCCGAATCGTCCGCACATCGCCGTGCTCCGTTCGTGTAAATAGTGCCAAGTGCCAAGTGCCCAGTGCCCAGTGCCCAGTTCCCAGTCCTGAGTGCTCAACCCACACTCTTAAGATGGATGATCTGCGGACTCAGAACTAAGGACTAAGGACTCAGGACTAAGGACCCAGAACTAAGGACTCAGGACTAAGGACTTCTTTTCCTCAGACGTGGGGGAAGCCGGGGTTCCAGGCGACTTCCCACAGGAAGCCGTCGGGGTCGGCGAAGTAGCCGGTGACGCCGCCCCAGTCGGCGCGGTGCGCGGGCTTCAGCACCCGCCCGCCCGCGGCCTCCACCTCGGCCAGCAGCGCCGCCACCTCGTCGCCCGAGCGGACGTTGTGGGCCAGCGAGAAGCGCGGGAAGCCGGTGCCGCCGTCGTCGGGCACCCCCGCGTCGGCCGCCAGCAGGTGCCGCGGCCAGAGCGCCAGCCACGTCTTCCCCAGCTCGAAGAAGGCCACCTCGGGCGGCGTGGGGAGGCGCGGCAGCCGCAGCACCTCTTCGTAGAAGCGCGTGGCGCGCTCCAGGTCGCTCACGCCGAGGGTGACGAAGCTGAGCCGTGGCTCCATCGCCTGAACTCAGGGAACAGGGGATAGGGAACAGGGGACGGCCTGCGACCGCACCGCCTCCCTCTTTGCTTTGCTACATGGGCGCGGCGTCCCCGAAATATAACCGAAACGACGTCGCCGCGCACGCGTCTCGTACGCGGAGCAGAACTCCGAACCGCTGCCTTGAGAACAGCGATCTCACGCAGAGGAAGCAGAGGTAGCAGAGAACTTCGGTGGCGGCCTGACGCCGAGTCCAGCCGCGGGGCGGCGCGCGGGGAGCTATGGATGCTGAGGACGCATGCGCCGCCCCGTCAGCTGCAACGACTCGTCAGGCAGCTAACGCACCGAGGCTCGCGCCGCCGCCCGCCGTTGGATCCACCGTGCCTGCGACTCGAAGAGCTCCTTCACGAATCCGCCCGTCGGCTCGCGCATGAGATGGTCGGCTTCGGGGAGCACCGTGACGCTCACCGCCGCGTTCCCGCCGGCGCGCAAAGCCCGCTCGAGCCGCACCCGGCTGTCGGTCGAAATGATGGGGCGGTCACGGCCGCCGTAGATCGCCAGGACGGGCACCTGGACGCGGGCCCAGGCGGTGTCCGGATCGAAGGTGACGATTTCGCGAAAGTGCTGCCAGGACCAGTGTCCCTCGGGGGGAAGCGCCTTGATCGGGAAATCGGGGAACCAGCGAGCCGACTGCGCTCGGGCGAACACCCGCTCCAGGCTGTCGCGTCCCTGGCCGGTCCGTGCGACCTGAACTCCGAGGCGGTACAGGGCGAGGGCCTCGCGCACCTCCTCGTCCGGGTGTCCACGCGCCCGCAGCGCGTCGGTTATGCCGTCGGCGTCCAACTCGGCAGCCGGGAGCGCAGGACCGGAGACGACGACCACGAACGCAGTGGCCGGGTCGCGTGTCGCAACGAGTGGTGCCGTGAACGCGCCACGACTCAGAGCCCAGACGCCGACGGCGCGTGGGTCGATGTCTGGCCGAGACCGGAGGTACCGTGCCACGGCGATGGCGTCCGACGCAAGATCGCCGAAGGTCGGTAGCACAGGGTTGCCGGTAGATGCGCCGACGCCGCGCATGTCGTAGGCTAGAACAGCGATCCCGTGCGCCGCTAGACTGTCTGCGTAGGCGCGGTAGTCGCTCCGCCGCTCCAGGCCGGCCGCGTGCAGCATCACCACGGCGGGGGCGCGCCCCGGCGCATCGGGGCGGCTCAGCGTCGCGGCGAGCGATGCCCCGGCGGCCTCGATGCGCACGGTGTCGTGGACCACCCCGCGCGCCGAGTTGGCCTGCGGCCCGCCGCGCGCGAGGGATGTGCAGCCGCCGGTGACCGCGGGGATGCACAGGGTAAGCACGAAATGTAAACTGGGTCGCATCTCCCTCCCGTGAGGGCCGGTGACTGCCTAACGACACAAGGGCAGGGGTGCGGGGCCGCCGCGCAAGACTTTCGTCCGCTGAAAGCATGGAAGGCCCCGCATCCCCTGCAGCCGATTGTCAGGCCTGGTGGGGACCAGCATTGCACTTCCAAGTTGAACCTGAGCCGCTGTTGTCACAGGGTTTGTGTCAAGTCTTGTGCAGGCCCTACCTGAGTTCCTGGGCGAGCCCGATGAGAATTCCCTCAGGCCCCCGGATGTAGCACAGCCGATACGCGTCTTTGTACTGGACCACTCGATCCACGAGCTCCGCGCCGCGATTGCGGAGTCGGCCGAGGGTATCCTCGAGGTCCACTACGGTGAACATGACGCGGAGGTAACCGAGAGCGTTCACCGGCGCCTTGCGGTGATCGGCGATCACCGGCGGCGCGAGGAATCGGGATATCTCGAGCCGGCTGTGCCCGTCCGGTGTACGCATCATGGCGATCTCGACGCGCATGTCGCGCAGCCCGGTGACGCCCTCTGCCCAGTCTCCTTCGATCGGGGCGCGCCCTTCGAGCTCGAGACCGAGCTCGGTGAAGAACTCGATGGCGGCATCGATGTCTTCCACCACGATGCCGACGTTGTCCATTCGCTTGACCGTCATTGACGTTCCATTCGTTGCGGCCTTTCGAGGGCGTGAGCGACCGTGCCTGGTCCGAGGTCCGCGAGGCCTGCGGTATGAGCAACCAGAGGCCTGACACCAGGTTCAGCCGCGCCGGGCTGCACCGCTGCCTGCATCTGCACCGTCACTCAGGCCCGGCGTCCGCTGCAACGCCTGGTTCGGCGGCGTAGGCGCCGACACAAACCTGGCGAGCCGCATGGGCGAGCGCCTGCCTGCGCCGCCGGCGCCAGATCAGGGCAACCGATCCCACGAGGATGAGAGCGGAAACGCCGCTCACCGCCTCTCGGACGCCTCTGCGCCTCACGTCATCGGAAGGTCGAAAACAGGTCGTGCGTCGGAAATGAGGTGACGCCCGCAAGCGCATTCCATAGTGCGGCATCGAGCTCGGCGTCGAAGTTGGTTCCGGAGCGAGCGTTGAACAGCGCGACCCACGAGAAGTTGTGATACGAGCGCACGAGAATGCTCGTCGTGCCGGGCAGCGATCCCCCGTGCGACCAGGTCGCGTCGCCCTGGGTGGGGCGAACCAGCCATCCACCTGCGTAGTAGCACGCGCCGGCACATAATGCGGGGCCGTTGCTGGTCATCTCCGCGACGAGTGCAGCGCTGAGGATGTCCGGACGATCGGCGCGGCCGTCGACGCCGGCCACGAATCGCAAAAGATCGACGGTCGACGAGACCCAGCCGCCGTGTGAATCCATCGCTTCGAGGTAGTAGCCCCCGTAGTTGATGGGCACCGTGCCTTCGCCCGGGAAAACGGATGGCACCAGCGGCGCGGTCAGGCCCATCCCGGGTTCCTCCGGTAGATAGTACTTCACCTCGTCTGCGAGCGCGTCGCGCATGCGCGTCTTGCCCAGCCGCGTGCGATTGGCCCCCACGGGCTGCAGCACGCGTGTGCGCACGTAGTCCTCGTACGGCATGCCGCTCAAGCGCTCGATCACGCGACCGAGAATGGCATAGCCAAAATTCGAGTAGACGAACTTCTCGCCGGGATTGAAGTCGAACGGCATTCCCTTCATGTAGCGGATCACGGTCTCAGCGGACGCCGGCGCGGGCGCGTTGACCGCGGCTGCGGCGATCGCCGGCCGAAACATCGGGTCGAATCCGCCATTCGGCTTGTCACGATCCCAGCCCCCGGTGTGGTTGAGCAGCTGCCGGATGGTGATCTGCTCCCACCGCGGATCGACGGTCGCTCCCTGTGCAGGGGCGAGGTGCGCGATGAACGGCGCAACACGATCGTCGAGCTTGAGCTTGCCGTCTTCGACGAGCTTCATGATGGCGACGCTGGTGATCGGCTTGGACACGCTGGCGATCCGGAACAGCGCGTCGGGCTGCACCGGCGTCTTGTTCTCGACGTCCGCGTAACCAAAGCCGCGCGCATAGATCAGCTTGCCATCGCGCAGCACGGCAACCGCGCCACCGGGAATGGCGTACTTCCGCATCAAATCGGGGATGATCTGATCGTAAGACCCCATTCCCGGCACAGCAGCACCGCTGATCGGAATCTCCGCGGGAGGCGTAACCGGAGGAGAGAAAGGCGGCGGGTCCTTGTCGCATGCGACGACCGACGCAGCCACCAACAATCCAGTCATCAACGCTCTTGCGCGTTTCATAAGCACTTTCCGATCGCGGTTGTGCGTGCGGAGTCGCCTCGTGGGACGACCGAACCCGGCACGATCGGGGCCGGAGCAGGAGGCTTCGGCCCAGCATGCGGCTGCCAGCCGACCGAGGGCGTGAAGGAGGGTAGCCGCCGAACGACACAAGGGTCAGGGGTGCGGGGCCGGCGCGCAAGCCTTTCGTCCAGCCGAAAGCATGGACGGCCCCGCATCCCCTGCAGCCGATTGTTAGGCCGCGACTGCACGTGTATTCAGGGGTGTCTACTTTTTACAGGCATGCCAGCAACGGTTCACGCAATCACGCTTGCACTTCACCCCTCGTGAGTCATTCGACGTATACGGCTCACCAAACTCTTTCTCCCACAACTCAGCAGTGTGCTGGAACGTCGCAGCGAGCACGGGAGCTTCGTCTTCCTCGGCTCCAAAGCCTCCATCGTGATCTATGATCTCACCGAAGTTAGCAATACAGTCGCGATAATACGCGACGGGGTGGAGCATATGCGCATGCCACATCTCGTCTATGTCGCGAGTGGGTGCTAGGGACGTTTGCGGGTAGCGCTTGATGAGCGTGAGAAACCTGAGGTAGCGAGCAGCCGATTCGACGGCCTCAGCTTCTGGAAGATTGGAGAAGAAGCCGTTCTCCGCCTTTCGAACGGCAGCAGCCAAATTCACGGAGATGGTTACGTCGTCACCGTGCACCGTACTCGCACTCGTCGTCTCAAGCATGATTTCCTCCGGATGTGAAGTGAAGGTAACAGGGAGAGGTTGGGCGGACACGACTGGAACGAACGCCGGGATGGTTTACAGCGGCCTAACGATACAAGGGTCAGGGATGCGGGGCCGGCGCGCAAGACTTCCGTCCGCCGAGAGCATGGGCGGCCCCGCATCCCCTGCAGCCGATTATTAGGCCGCGTCTGCGCTTAAGCATCAGGTTTCGACTCCCATTCTTCGGGTGAGACTGACATTCTTCATTGGTGGCGACAATCTGCCTCCAGCCCGTTGTCTACGTCATCTTGCATGCGAGTTGGACCACCCGTAACCAACCGGGCGTACTTCCCTTGCTTGTCAAACACCAGTCTGCGCGATTTCGCCATCGTCTACAAGCCTTTGAATTTTTGCGTCGTGCTCGTCAGGATCCGCGCCACTCAACCGCTCGTGACCGAGGCTCTTTGTGAAGGAAAAAAATGGGAGCATAAAACCGTAATCAAACACGTATTGACTGAACACCTCCCCTGGCCGTTCGGCAGATACCACCACGCGTCGAGTAACATGGAGAAGACGTGAATCTAACAACCGTTGAATCACTGGTCTCGATTGGCTTTCTGCACCTAAGTAGAAGTCACGCCTTTTTGCTTCGGAAACCAGTACCCGTACGATGTGCTGCATAACGAACCGGAGATCACTCGGCACGTTAGGAAGCTTGTGAAGGTATGTGTAATCAACGGCAGCCTTTCGCGTCGCCTCGAGACCGATTCCCTGCGTTCGCCTGGGCCCCGACCTTTGGAAAGCATCTGCAAACACCTGAATGAAATCGCGCAGGTTGCCTTCTGACGCATGGACAAGTTCCGCAAATACGCTCCCGCTCTCAAAGAGCGCGTCCACCAACCCAGAAGGCGTTGTTATATGATGCCTCGATTCCAAGTATCCGTCCGGTAATTCAGACCGTAGATGGTGCAACAAAACATCCGCGAAGGTGGCCACGAGACCTTCTGGGTTCATCTCAAACGTATAGAAGTCGTCCAGGTGTCGGGCTGCAGCGATGTCAGCGCCGAGTTCAAAGCCTATTTGTTCGTTGCCTTCAAACTTGAGGAACACAGACCGGTGCTCTAGAGCGGCAATTTTGAGAACTGCGATTGGGAGCGGCATTATACTACGCTTCAGAAATTCGGCGAGATAGGGCTGCAACTCGGGCGGCAGTGAAGACCACTCGTCAAGGAAGATTACCAACTGGAGGCCAGCGGCGTCGAGCACGCTCCTAAGCGATTGGCCAATCATTGGAAAGTGGACCTTATCGTGTTGCACTGCTTGATATTCCTGTGTCACCTCACGTGAATTCGACCCTGTGCTCCCAAGTTTTGCGGTAATTTTGGGGCGGTTATCGAACTCCGCAGATACCTCTCTACTCTTACCCCCTTCACTGCGGCTGACATTGGTGTATGAGGTCGGAAGAAACTCTGTTACTGGCTCTGCAAACGCCGTATCCAACGCTTCAAGGCCTTCGATCGCAACATCTGAGTGCAGGTTTCCATGTTCACCAATATGGCGAAGGATTCCGTTTCTGACGGCAAACAGAATGTCTCGGAACAGGGCAAGACAACGATCGTGGATGCTAGCTTTAGGATCTGTGAACTGTGGTGAACTTCCCAGCGTTCGCACATCGATCAGCACGGGACAGATTGCCTCGTGCCGCGCCAGCCGCGACGCTTGGTACGTGAACACGTGGGTCTTCCCCGTGCCGCGTCTGCCGTGGATTATCTGGTCATTCGCATTGTCCAACTGCTGTAATACGCCAGTATCCACGAAAACATCAGAGAGCTTGGTAGGGTCCGGTTGATCGTCGGCGCGTATCCGGATATTGGTAACCGCCCGCGCGACCACAGGATCGGCTAAAAGCATTCTGTCCCCTTGGAGAACGATGTAAGAAATTTCTGAGCGGACCTCAGGTGCCCACCTCAGCACATCTTTCATTAAGCGAGCGTGGACACAAGGAGGGTGGCCAAGCGGCCTAACGCCACAAGGGTCAGGGGTGCGGGGCCGGCGCGCAAGCCTGTCGTCCGCCGAAAACATGCCCGGCCCCGCATCCCCTGCAGCCGATTGTTAGGCCGCGGGCGCCCTCACTGATGGGCGCCCCTCCGTCGGTCTGCAGCGGCTCGTTAACCAGACCTGTGATTGCACATCGCCGGACCCCTAGAGCGCCCTACCCTCGGCCTTGTACAACACCGCGATGCCGTAACCTACGCAAACGGCCGACGCGACACCGAGCCCGACGAGTCTGACGATCAACCAGCCAGTTGGGCCGCCCACATCTTCCGGTGACAGGACCAAGCCTGCGAGCCCCATTAGCACAAAGAGGGCATACACGATGCCTGCTATCGTGGCAACACCTCCGAACAGTTTCTGATGCGCCGTGGAGCCGTCCCAGAGCGCTGCGGTTGCCGCGCCGCCTGCTACTGTTGCGACGCCAAAGCCGAAAGAGCCACGAGCGACTTTATCTATGGGGTTCCCATACCGCGCTAACGTCACAAAGAGGCCGGCCGCGAACGCGACAGTTAGCGGGAAGGTGAGCCAACCGAGAAAAGTTCTCATTAGAACCTCCGGAATCAGGAGCGGGGTCTTTCGTAGGCGGCAGCGCGTTTCAGTAGAATTGCAGAATGGTTTCGCCGTCGCCGGCAGTCTGTTCGGACATCAATCGCGGCAGGCGACTAGCGATCACCAGACCGATGGTTGGTCGGCCTAACATCATAGTAGACCGCGCCCCGCAGCATATCCGCAGATACGCAGCGGGCTATACGCAGCGTAGCGCTCTTGCGATCCGAATAAATGGACTAACTTACACGGCCATCACCTCTCCCTCCGCAGGATATTACGCCGCTACACCGCACCCATCAAGACGAATGTCGGAACCCAGGCTGCTGGACCGTGTCCGCCGAGCAGGCGTACGTCCACTGGGTGCGCCGCTACGTGATCCATCACGGGAAGCGGCACCCGGCCGAGCTCGGCGCCGCCCACGTCTCCGCGTTCCTCGCCCACCCGGCGACGAAGCAGGACGTCGCCGCGTCCACGCAGAACCAGGCGCTCAACGCACTCGTCTTCCTCTACCGGCACGTGCTCGCGCTTCCGCTTCCCGAGCTGGACGGGCTGCTGCGGGCGAAGCGGCCGGCAAGGCTGCCGGTGGTGTTCACGCGCCGGGAGGTGAAGGCCGTGCTCGCCGGGCTGCATGGCACCCATGCGCTCATCGGCGGTCTGCCTGGTGCAGGTGGGCTCGGAGCGCAACCTGGCGCGGCTGGAGGGGGCGAGTGGGATGGATCGTGGGATGACTCCGGCGGCAAAGTCCGGCATTCCGGCTGCTGGAATCCGGCAGGCTCTTCCGGAACATCCAGGATTTGCAACGTTTTCGGTACTCTCTCGGATTCCGTTGCCGACTCTGCGTGGGAATGCTTCTGGAATGGTGATCGGGGTGAGTCGCGGCGGGCTCAGGCGGGGCCGTCGGGCCGCGCGCGGGCGGCGCGGGGCGGGGCGCGGCGCACGTCTTCGCGGCGGCTGCGCAGCTCGGCGTTGAAGCCGGCGGCGGTGCGCTCGAAGGCGCCCTCGCGGCGCAGCTCGCGGCTGCCGGCGCCCAGCAGCGCGCCCAGCGCCCGGCGCAGCGAGCGGTCGGTGGCGTAGCCGCAGGCGGCGGCCGCGGCGCGCAGCGTCCGGCCGCCGTCTTCCAGCAGCAGCGCCGCCAGCAGCAGGCGCATCCACACCTGCAGGCGCCGCGGCCCGGGGAGCGCGGCGGCCTCGCACCACCGCCCCAGCGTCTGCTCGGAGACTCCCAGCCGCGCGGCCAGGTCGGGGACGCTCCCTCCGTCGGCTGCCACCTCGGCGGCGGCGCGCAGGAGCACGCGGGCCTCGGCCGAGGTGAAGCGCGAGAGGGCGGCCTCCAGGCGGCGCTTGAGTGGCCGGGCGTGCGCGGAGGCCAGGACCCGCGCGGCCGTCTCGGGCGGCTCGCGGCCCAGCCCCAGCAGCTCGCTGGCGCCGGCGGCCAGGAGCGCGCGCGCGTGGCCGACGGCTCCGGGCACGATTTCCAGCGCGGCGACCACGGTGGCCGAGGGGTAGCGCCCCAGCAGGCGGAACAGGCGCGGGTCGGGCTCGCCGCCGCCGGGGCAGGCGTCCACCAGCACCACGGCGCTGGGCGGGGCGCGCTCCACCGCCGCGAACAGGCGCTCCCAGTCCGGCAGCTCGGCCACGGCGAAGGGGCCCGGCCGCTCCACGTACGGGCGCAGGCGCTCGGAGCGGAGCACCAGCAGCGGCCGCGCCGGTGGTCGCGAAGCGGTCATTTTCAGCGTGTTGATGATTGGGCGTCCATTTTACCGGAGGAACATGATGGAGGGCTCACCCGCCGGTCAACCTCTGTCGCGGAGCCCTTCCCATGAAACGGTGCGTCCTTCTCCTGCTCGCCGCCCTCGCCGCCTGCGCTTCCCCCTCTGCGGTGCCGGACGAGCCGGCCTTCACCGACCTCCCCGGCTCGGCGCGTACGGACGAGGTCCCGCAGGATTCGTCATCGGCGCGCGGTGGCAACATGATGGGGTCCGGCCGCACGAGTTCCTCTTCCGAAGACCGCGGCGGCAACATGATGGGCGGGGGCTGAGTACGGCGGTTCACTCTGGAGGAAGGAAATGCGCCTCATCTCAGATCAACTCTGCTTACGGGCTAATTCTGTGAGCGCGACGACGAATCGCTGCGCAAGCTGTTCGGCGGGTTGCTGACTCACGGCTAATGCGGCCGGTCGAATGATGTTATCGGCGTTCCGGCGGCTGCGGGCTGCGGACAGATAGTCCTCCGCCCGCACTTGAATATCGGCCTGCCCGTATTCACGGCTCGCTTGAATCGCCTCGCAGAAGGCATCTTCGGCCCGTTGCCACTCACCGAGATGTGCGGCACCAAGGCCCAGGTCGAGGAGTGCAGCCGCGAGTGTCGTTCGGACCGGAGAGGACGCCAGCAAGGTGAAGGCATCTTGCCAGGCTCCCTCGAAGGCGACTCGATCATCCGCCGCACCCGCTGCGCGCGCGGTGGCTGAGAGCACCTGAATGCGCTGGGCAGGCTGCGGAAAGTGCGGAACGAGACGCTGGAACACGGGGAGCGCGCGCCGAGGATATCCTCGTGAAAGCCAGTAGTAGGCGAGGTCGTAAGCCAGCGCGGGGAGCCTGTGATGGTGGGGTAAAAAGCGTTCGGCCGCACCGCGTGCGTACTCCTCGGCGATCTCCATCTGTTCGGTGGTTACCGCGAGTACGAACAGGTTGTGGAGTGCTTCACCTTCGAGCGTCCGTAACTTGTGTCGGCTGGCGACCCGGCGCGCTTGCCGGAGCGTGGTCCAGGCTTTCGGTATCGCACCCTGCTGCCAGAACACCATCCCCAGGCTGTTGAGGCTGAGCACCAGGGATTCCCAATCGTGCTGGCGGCGGCTGACGATGCGCGCCCGGCGCAGCCAGAGCACGGCGTCGCGCATGCGGCCGTGGGTCTTGTACGTGCGGCCGGCGACGAGCGCCCAGCGGCCGCTGGCGGGAGCGCAGAGGGCGGCGGCCTCGGCGAAGACGAGGGCGGTGTCGGGGGCGTCGTGGGCGAGCGCCCAGTCGGTCACGTGCAGGCAGGCCCAGGCGAGCTTCCCCGGGTCGGTGCGCGCGGGGTCGGCGATCTGCCCCAGGATCACGGCCAGCGGGTCGCGCAGCGCGGGCTCCAGCGCGCTCCGCAGCACCTCCTCTTCGCGCGCCCGGAGCTGTTCGGTGAGCGGCCACGACTCGCCCGGCGGGTGGCCGGCGAAGAGGAGGACGGTGCGATAGACCTCGAAGAGCGGCACGGCGCACGCGGGGTCCACCTCGCGCAGGATCGGCTCTCCGCCCGGCTCGGCGGTGGGCAGGACGGTGCGGTCGAAGAACTCCAGTGCGGGGGGGCCGCGGCGGGGGCCGGCGGGCTCTCTCGTCATCGGGGGCGGGGGCGGTCGGTTCCCGGGTGCCGGGGCGCGCCCGGGGATGGGCGCCCGCGGCGCATTGTAAACGGGCCGTGGATGCCCGTCCACACGGGAAAATGACCGCTTCGGGAATGCGCCCGGGCCGCACCCCGGCCGCCGCCGCGGTCCGGCGCCGCTGGGGGATGCGCGGGTCCGGCGCGCAATGTCCGCTTGGGCGACGTTCGCCCGCCGGAAAGGAGAGGGCGCGCCCCCGCAAAGTGCGTATTCGTGCCGCGGAAGCATATATTGTCACCCGTCGTCACGCCCCGGCCCGCGCGCGCGTTCTTGCAGCGGAGCCGGCGGTATGCACCGCGACCCCGCAACCCGTCGCGACGAGGAAGACGATGAAGAAGCTCGCCCTCACCACCGTCCTCGTGCTCGCTACCGCGTGCGGCAGCAGCAGCGGCAGCAGCGTCCCCACCCTGAGCTCCGAAGACAACGGCGGCGCCTTCCAGCTCGGCTTCGACTGGCGCCAGGAGGCCGGGCCGTACCGGTCCCAGCCGGTGGTCACCGCCGCGGGTGGGGCGAGGGAGATCGTGGTCGACGCTCACCTGAGCGCCTCCTCCCCGTGCCACAAGCTCACCGCCGACGCCCGCTCCAACGACGGGCGGACGGTGGAGCTCGAGGTGCGCATCCTCTCCGACGCTCCGGTCTGCGCCGCCTCCATCGGCAACTTCGGGTACACGGCGCGCATGCGCGGCCTGGCGCCGGGCACCTACACCGTGCGCGTGCGGCACCTGTATCCCGGCACCGGCTGGCCGAGCGGGACGGTGCTGGAGACCCCCGTCACCGTGCGGTGAGCGGAGGAGCGCCGGCGGATTGACGCAGCCGGCGTTCGGAGTACATTGGAAGCAATTGAAGCAGGCGTTTTTGCGCGGTCGGGAGCGGGCTCGGTTCGCGAGCCCCAGCGAGCACAGGTTCGCCCCGACCGCGCCTGCTTTTCATGGTCTCGAATCGAGCCGTTGTTGAAGCCTCGCGCGGTTGCGAGGCTCTCCGCCGTTCCAGCCGCGGGTTCACCCGCATTCCCCCGCGCGTCATCCCATCCCTTCCCGCGTTTCCAGCGGTGCGCCGCGTCGGGCACGGTTGACGCCGGGCGGTCCGGGCGCGAAGCTGTCCGCCTGTCGTGGGGCAGACGTTCACCTGTGCCGCAAGCCGCAGAATGCCGAAGCCGAAGACCGTCCTCGCCGCCCTGGCCGCCCTCGTGGCCGTGGCCGGCTCCGCCGCCCCCGCCCGCGCCTGGGACGAGCTGGGCCACCGCGTGGTCGCGCGCATCGCCTGGGAGAACATGACGCCCGAGGCGCGCGCCGCGGCCGTCCGCCTGCTGGAGAACGGGCCCCTGAACGCCGGGCTGCGCGAGCTGCTCCCGGCCGTCGGCACGCCCGAAGAGCGCCAGCGCGAGCTGTTCGTGATGGCGGCGTACTGGCCCGACATGATCCGCGGCCGCGAGCACCCGGGCTACCGCTTCGCGCACTCCGACTGGCACTACGTCAACTTCTTCTGGGAGCAGAAGCCCGACGGCTCGAAGGTCGACCGCGACGACCTCCCCCGCGCCGGGCTCCTGCTGGACCAGCTGCAGCGAATCCGCACCGGGCTGGCCGACGCCTCGCGCCCCGACTCGCTGCGCGCGGTGGACCTGGCCTGGGCGCTGCACCTGGTGGGCGACGCGCACCAGCCCCTGCACAACAGCGCGCGCATCACGGCCCAGGACCCCGAGGGCGACCGCGGCGCGAACTCGTTCCTGCTCAAGGGAGTCTACCCGTTCAGCAACCTGCACTCGTACTGGGACGGCCTGGTGGGCCTCTCCGTCCCCTGGGCCGCCGGCGACCGCGGCGAGGCCGACTACGTGGGGAGCATCGCCCGGCGCGTGATGCTGGCGTACCCGCCGCGGCGGATGGACGGCCGGCTCTACCCCGGCGAGTTCGAGCGCTGGTCGCGCGAAGGGGTGCGCGTCGCGCAGAACGTCGCCTACACCACGCTGCGGAACGAGCGCCCCTCGCTCGCCTACCGCGACCGCGCCTGGGCCGCCGCCGAGCCGCGCGTGGCGCTCGGCGGCTACCGCCTGGCGGAGCTGCTGAACCGCGCGCTGGGCTGAACCGCCAGGGAACAGGGGACAGGGGACAGCCAGCACCCCGCTTCCGCCGTTGCCGGCCGTCCCCTGTCCCCTGTAACCTGTCCCCTGCCGTCGTCTCCTCCTCTTCCCCGAAGGCCCGCATGCCCGCGTCCGCCCTGATCGCCCTCCTCGACCAGCCCTGGCAGACCATCGACGACGTGGTCGACGGCCTGATGGTGCTGGAGCACTGGCTGCGCGAGCGGCGCGACCGGCGCGCGGTGTTCGCCTCGGCGTACCTCGACATCACCTTGGCCGTGCGGCGCCGCAGCTCCGAGGGCCACTTCTTCGCCGACGACGCCTGGGTGCGCCGCTACGACGTGGCCTTCGCCAACCTGTACCGCGAGGCGCTCTTCGCCTTTGCCCGGGGCGACCACCAGAACGTCCCCAAGGCGTGGCGCTTCTCGTTCGAGACCAGCGCCACGGGCGACGCCCTGGTGCTGCAGGACCTGCTGCTGGGGATCAACGCCCACATCAACCACGACCTGCCGCTGGCGCTGGAGCAGGTCTCCATCGACCCGCGCGAGGGCCGCCTGGCCGACCACACCAGGGTCAACGAGGCGCTCCAGGCCGCCACCGACCCGCTGCAGGACCGCATCGCCGGGCTGTACGCGCCGGCGCTCCGGGTGCTGGACCGCATCGCCGGGCGGATCGACGAGGACATCGCCGGCTTCAGCGTCCGCAAGGCGCGCCAGGCGTGCTGGGACAACGCCGTGCTCCTGGCCGAGGCGGGGAGCGACGAGGGCCGCGCCGCCGTGCGCCGCCGGCTGGACGACTCCTCGGCCGTGCTGGCGCGGCTCATCCTCACCTCGCTCCCGGCCGGCGGCCCGCTCACCCGGGCGCTCAAGGAGATGGAGGAGCACGTCCCCTGGTGGGAGCTGCTCCCGGTGGCCGGCGGCGCCGACGGCGGGGCGGGGCCCGCGCCCGTCGAGCCCGAGCCGCCGCTGGTGGGAAGCCTGGACGAGCTGATCGCGAAGCTGGAGGAGACGGTGCGGCGCTTCGACGCGGCCCGCAGCCGGCTCTCCGTGTACCCCAGCACCTACCTGTTCATGGAGCGGCGCTTCCGGGAGGCGCTCGCCGGCGGCGGCGGCGGCTTCGAGGACCGCGCCTGGGCGGAGCTGCTGGACCGGCACTTCGCCACCCGCTACTTCCGCGCGCTGGAGGCGCACGAGGCCGGGCGCGCCGCCGAGGTCCCCGAGTGCTGGAAGGCCGCCTTCTCCGCGGCGACAGGAGGAAAGACAACGCTGGTGCAGGACCTGGCGCTGGCGGTGAACGCCCGGCTCAACTACGACCTGCCGCTGGCGCTGCTGGCGGCCGGCGTGGGCCAGGGCGCCGAGCGCGAGCGGCGCCGGCGCGACCTGCTGAAGTTCGAGGCGCTCTTCCGGGCGTCGATCGACCCCGTGCAGGACATGCTGGCGGCCAAGTACAGCCCCTTCCTGAAGGTGCTGGACCTGGCGGGCCTCCGGCTCGACGAGTTCCTGGTGGACTTCAGCTACCGCCGCGCGCGCGACGCCGCCTGGGACAACGCCGTGCGCCTGGCCGACTGCGCCAGCCCCGAGGAGCGCGCCCTCCTGGTGCGCGAGATCGACCGCCGCGCCGCCGACGTGGCCAACCGCATCCTGCTGCGCACCGTCATCGGCGGCGGCTGGGTCGCCCAGGCCGTGCGCCAGGTGGAGGACCGGTGGCAGGGGCGGTGGTCGGCGTGGGTGGAGCCGGAGGGGTGAGTGCGTGAGTGCGAAAGTGCGAAGTGCGAAAGTGCGAAAGTCCGCACCCGGTGTCATTCTGAGGCCCGGCCGCGCGGAACCCGCATCGCACGGATGACCGCAGGGCCGAAGAATCTTCTCACCCTGGCAGGTGGGCTGGGCGCGGCAGCGGCACGGATGCCGGCCTGGCACGATCCCGTGACCGCCCGTGGCTCGTCGGTTCCGACGAGCTGCCGCCGGGTGCTCTCCGCGTCTTTTTGTGCCCCTACGGCGCGCGTCGCCCGGTCCCCCAGAGCACAGACAAACTCAAAGTTTGGCCTTGCAATTCAGTTGCAGTTTGGCGGCCGGCCTTTAGACTGATTCCCTCGAAAAGAGAATGGAGTATCGGGTTTCCGTCCATCGTTCCCGCGGGGCCGGGGGAAGAGGAGGAACTGGCGATGGAGAGGGCGTACCGGCGGGTGGTGGCGAAGCTCCACCGGCGCTACGAGGAGTTCGCCGGGGCGTACGGCGGGGCGGTGCCGTTCGCGGTGGAGGCGGGCGGCCTGCGGCAGGTGTTCGGCGGCGGGGAGCCGGCCTTCACCTTCGTGGCGCACGGGCGCGAGGGCGTGGCCGCGCTCGGCTCGCTCGACGGGCTGCTGGTGGGCGAGGCGTACCTCAAGGGCGCGCTCGACGTCGAGGGCGACCTGCTGCGCGTGCTCTCGCTGCGCGACCTCTTCCGCGACCGGCATCCGCTGCTCTGGGCCTGGAAGTTCGTCCGCCCCCTGCTCCGGGGGCAGGTGAGGAGCGACGCCGCCTTCATCGCCGACCACTACGACGAAGACCCCGACTTCTACCTCCTCTTCCTGGACCGCGCCCACCGCTGCTACTCGCAGGGCGTCTTCGCCCATGACGACGAGCCGCTGGAGGCCGGGATCGAGCGCAAGCTGCAGTTCGCGCTGGACTCCGTCGGCGTGAAGGAGGGCGACCGCGTGCTGGACGTGGGCGGCGGGTGGGGGGCGTTCACCGAGTTCGCCGGCAGGCGCGGCGTCCGGGTGACCTCGCTCACCATCTCGCGCGCGTCGGAGCGCTTCATCAACGGCATGATCGAGCGGTTGAGGCTCCCCTGCCGCGTGGCGCGCGAGCACCTGTTCGCGCACCAGCCCGGGGAGAAGTACGACGCCATCGTGAACCTGGGCGTGACCGAGCACCTCCCCGACTACGGGCGGACGCTGCAGAAGTACGCCAGCCTGCTCAAGCCGGGCGGGCGCGTGTGCCTGGACGCCAGCGCCACGCGGGTGAAGTACGCCGTCTCCGCCTTCTTCGAGCGCCACGTCTTCCGCGGCAACGGCTCGCCCGTGTGCCTGCACGACTACATGGCCGCGGTGGCGCGCTCGCCCTTCGCGGTCATGGGCGTCTACAACGACACCCGCAACTACGAGCTCACCACCCGCCGCTGGGCCGAGAACCTGGACCGCCACCGCGCGGAGATCGAGGCGCGCTGGGGGAAGGAGCAGTACCGCCGCTTCCAGGTCTACCTCTGGGGCTGCGTCGACGGCTTCCGCCGCGACGTGGTGCAGGCGTACCGCTGGGTGCTGGAGCTCCGGCACCCGGCCTGAGCGCTCGTACCTTCCGGCCGTAGAGTTCGGACCGCACGCCTTTCGTTCGGAAACGGACCAGGGCGGCGCCATACCACGTTGCCGGGCATTGTTCCGGTTCATCCGAATAATCTCACGCAGAGCAGCAGAGTCAGCAGAGAACACCCGAAGTTCTCTGCTGACTCTGCGTGAGACATTCAGTTCAAATCTGGATCCCGAACAAATCTCGGCAATTCAGGATCACATCACACCTCGTCGGGCGAAGCTGTATCGTCCTTGCTTTCGACTCGTCTCTCCCTCAACGTGAGAAGATCCCTCCTCTGGTTTGATGTCCGTGTCCCGTTCATGCGAGGTCTCCGTGAATCCCGATCTTTCGCTCTACAGCTTTCTGCTCGGTCTCGGCGGGGCGGTCGTCGCGTTCCTCGCCAACGACTACGTGAAGGAGTTCCTGACCGCCCACCGCTACCGCAAGGGCCTGGTCGGCGACCTCGACCTGTTCGTCAGGGAAGCGCGGGGAGCGGTGCGCTTCATGACTAGGCTGTGCGAAGAACTCGATACGGAAGCCGCCGGAGAGCCACGGCCGGCCTTTCTCTGGGCGGCCTCCGTCGATCTGCACCGGGAACTCCACGTCCGCTCCCACTACCTGCGGTCCGACGAGTACCGTGCCTGCCAGGCGGCCTACCAGGCGCTGGCCAGGGTGGGGCAGATCGTCGCCGTCTATAACCAGGCGCTTCGTGACGCGGTGATCGTTCCCGAGCAGCGGGAGGGGGGCATGCGCGTCGCGAAGGTGTGCCGGGAGCTCCTGATCGTCGAGTACGGGCGCGTCGAGGATTTCGGCTCCAGGGCGCTCTTGCTGTTCGCCAGGGGCCGGCCGTTCCTGTTCCTGGACGAATCCAAATACCGGCGGAACGAACTCCCCACGGCAGGGGCAGGGGTGCGCGCGCCGTAGGGAAGCACGCGGCCCTTGACGCGGCGGGGCGCGAGACGAACGTTTCACGCGCTCCGCGCCGGGCCCGGCGCGCCGTCCACCCGCTGGAGACCCTCGTGCGCCCTGCCACGCTCGCGCTGGCCGCCCTGATCTTCCTTCCCGCCGCCGCCCGTGCGCAGGAAGCGGCGGACAGCGCCGCCGCCGTCCGCAACGGCACCCGCATCCGCATCACCGGCGGTGCCGGCGCGCGGGTGGACGGGCGCTTCTGGTTCGCCCGCTCCGACACCGTCTGGCTCACGGGCGTGAGGAGCGACCGCAGGTTCCCGGTGCCGCTCACCGGGAGCGAGCGGTTCGAGGTCACGCGCGGCCGCCGCCGCGAGCTGTGGAGCGGGAGCGGCGCCCTCCTGGGCGCCGCGCTCGGCGTGCTGGTCTCGCAGCTCAACGGCAGCGACACCGGCGCCAACGCCAGCGCCCACAACACCGCAGAAGCCGTCTACGCAGGCGCGGCCGGCCTGATCGGGGGCGGGCTCATCGGCTGGTTCTCGGCCCCGCTGCGCTGGCACCGCGTCCCTCCCCCCGCGCAGATCCCCACCTTCTCCGGCGTCCCGCCCGAGCCGCCCGCGCCGGCCGACTCCGCCGCGCCCGTGGTTCCGCCGCCTCCGCCGGATCCGGCGCCCCCTCCCCCTCCGGAGCCGGCGCCTCCGCCGCCCCCGCCCCCGGCGCCGCCTCCTCCTCCGGAGCCGGCGCCTCCGCCGCCTCCACCCCCGGCGCCGCCCCCGCCCCCGCCGCCTCCGCCTCCGGCGTTCCGGGCCGGCGCGGCCGCGGGCGGGTGCCTCGCGTCCCCGTGTTCGGCTTCCTGAAGCGGCGCAGGCGGGCGCGCCTCCGCGCCCAGCCGATCCCGCCGGAGTGGCGGGAGATCGTCAAGCGCAACGTCCCGCTCTTCCGCCGCCTCCCGCCGGAGGACGGCGAGGAGCTGCTGCGGAAGGTGCGGGTCTTCCTGGCCGAGAAGCGCTTCGAGGGGTGCGGCGGGCTGGAGCTGACCGACGAGATGCGGGTGACCGTCGCCGCGCAGGCGTGCCTGCCGATCCTCAAGCTGGACGACGACTACTACCCGCGCCTGCGCTCGATCCTGGTCTACCCCGACACCTTCGTCGCCCGCCGCGAGCGCCGGGAGGGCGCGGTGGTGCACGAGGGGCACGAATCGCTGCTCGGCGAGTCGTGGCAGGGCGGGGCCGTGGTGCTCTCCTGGGCGAGCGTGCGGGCGGGCGCGGCCAACCCGCTGGACGGCGAGAACGTGGTGCTGCACGAGTTCGCGCACCAGCTCGACCAGGAGGACGGCGCGCCGGACGGCACCCCGGTCCTGCACTCGTGGAGCGCCTACGGCCCGTGGGCGCGCGTGCTGAGCGAGGACTACCTGGAGCTGCGTGAGTCGGTGGCGAAGGGGCGCGAGGAGCTGCTGGACGCGTACGGCGCCACCGACGAGGCCGAGTTCTTCGCGGTGGCGTCGCAGACCTTCTTCGAGAAGCCGGTGGCGCTCGAGCGCGAGCACCCCGAGCTGTACGACCAGCTCCGCGCCTACTACCGCCAGGACCCCGCCGCCCTTCTCAGCGCGCGGCCCGAGAAGGACGCGTAACCGTCGCCCCGCCGGTGCGGAGCCCGCCCCCCGCACCGAAGCCGCGTCTGCACCGACGGAGGGCAACTCGACTCAGCCGTAACGACAGTCACTTTGTCTCTCCTCGGAAGGTACACACAAGGTTCGAACCCAGTACCAATGGATGAAAACCGCCACAACCGAGGAAAGGAGTATCTCATCATGCCAGCAATGCTCTCCGCCAGCGACGTAAAGGATGTTCTGTTCGCGGTTTGGCCTGCGGAAAGCGATGCCGTCGGACCGGAGCTCATTGAGATGATCGCAGAAGGTGAGACAAACTTCGAGTATGACGAGGGTGGTTCTCACCTCGATTTCGGTGCGATGATCGAGCTTTTGAAATTGAGTGTCGAAATGATTTCGATCGGACTTACCGTCCGGGAGATCGTTCAAGGACTTAACGCTCCTCGGCGAAACGCGTTCATTACGATGTTCGAGCAGTTCCTGCAGTCCGAGTTCGAGCGAATTCCTCCTGAGAAGCGTCGGGCCCTCCTCGACGAGGCCGTGCGGCGCGCAGAGACCGGCTCTCTCCATGATACCTGACATAGTGAAATGGGCAGTTGACCGCCTCTACCGCGAAGTTATCCAGTCGTTCACGATTTTCCCGGTGGTGGCCGTTCCTTTTATCCTAATGGTCTACCATCCGTCGTTTGGGAGCGTGCTGCTGGTGATTGCGGCTTTTATCTTCGACCTGCTGCTAAGCACGCTCAATCTGGAGATTGCCGCCCAGCGCGGATTGGAGGATTTGAGGAAATATCTTGCTCACTACCCCGAGATCACCTTCGTGGAACACGATCTCTCAAAGACCCTGCCTCCAGAACTCAAAGATGAACTTGCAAATGAAACCCTGGCGCATGGTCTGCCGCGGTACTTACAAATCAACAAGCCTCCCAAAGGCGCGCTTCGGCCTTCGGTAATCACGTCCTTCACCGTTCCTACTCGGAGCCGCGTGCTCCAGTCGTGTCTGATCTTCGACTACAGCCCGCCCGTAAGTTCTGATCCCGTAAGGACGTTCAGAGTCTTGCACGAGGTCTGCCACGCGTCAACGAGGATACTGTTCGGCAGTAGGCAATACCGCTGGCAGACCGACGACTTTGTCTCGGCCGGCCTGCCTCTTCCCTTCGTCATCTCGTGGACCCCTCGTTCATTGCTGCTCGCGGCCGTATGGCTGGGCGGATACCTACTGCTGCTTCGAAAGTCTGCGCACTTCCAGAGGACTTATTGCTGGGTTGAGTCTCAGACGGATCTGATGGCATTGCGGTTCCTGAACAGAAAGCAAGTCGTCGGACTCCACGAGCGAGTCGTAACCCTGCGATTGCTTCGTGACAGTCGAATGAGTGCGGATGAAAACGATCTCCGGCTGCGGCGACTCGAGCAACTGATCGGCACGGTCGCGACCGAATGGCGAATCCCGTCCCAGTTGACCGGCCGGGATGTGCTGCTCGACTGCCTGATCGTAGTTTGGCTGTTCGCTTTGGGCTCCCAGATCGAGGCGCGGGTAGGGCTGGTCTTTGGCATGATCGCCTTGATCAGTTCAGTGCTGGCTTACGTCTTCGTAGACGCTTGGATGTGGCGTGAGACACAGCGCCTGGAGTTCATGGCATATGAGGAGCTCAAAGGAAGAGTGGATATGGTGCAGCGAATGGAAGCCCCGTTACATCCTGTGGGCTCGGCCTAATGATCCCACATTCACCACCCGCTTGGAACGCGGAGTACTGGCAACCCCACCCGTATGGCTCACGCGCGGCGCCTTCGGGGAACTCGCCCACCGGCGTGGTCGCGACTAGGAACCCGCGACCGAGGCTTGAGCTTGTGATTGTGGACAGTGCCGGCGCGTCTTCACGATTCGTATCCGGCCGGGGCGTCACACGTTACGGCATCCGCGCGGCATAGCTCGACCGGCGGATGCCGGCTCGTGCGCGGGAGGCGGCCTCTCGCGCCGATGCCGCCTGTGCCCGGACTTGCAGGCTCCCTACGAACCACATCCGTGGAGAAGATCAGGGGCGAAGATCCCGGATCAACTCTCCTCTCCCTTTCCCTCCTTCGCCTTCCCGTCCCCCTCCTCCGGCAGCTCCGGCACCATCAGCGTCAGGCGGTGCGGGGCCAGGTCGTACTCGAAGCGGCGGCTGCAGAGCGGCTCGCCGTCGGCGTTCACGGTCAGCTCGTGGTCCGCCTCGACGAGCAGCTCGCGCACCTTGCGGTAGGTGACGTGCGGGTTGTTGACGTGGCGTCCGGCGCGGATGCTGGGCGCGATGCGGACGGCTTCCAGGTGGCTCATCCGCTCCACGATGCACACGTCCAGCAGCCGGTCCTCCATGTCGGCCTCGGCGGTGATGTAGTTGCCGCCGCCGGTGCGCCGCGCGTTCCCCACCGCGAAGATCAGGAAGTCGCCGTCGTGCAGCGTCTCGCCGTCGGAGGTGAAGCGCCCGCGCGAGACCTCCAGCCGCACGAACTTGCGCACCCCGGTCACCACGTACGCCACCGGCCCCAGCAGGCGCTTGAGCTCGTCGGACGACTCCTCGGTGGCCTCGGCGCCGAAGCCGCCGGTGGAGACGTTCAGGAAGCAGCGCCCGTTCACCCGCCCCACGTCCACCTCCAGCGGGATCCCCGCCACCGCGATGGCCAGCGCCGCCTCCGGGTCGCCGCCGGGGATGCCGAGCCCGCCCGCCAGGTCGTTGGCGGTGCCCATCGGCACGATCCCCAGCCGCGGCAGCACCGGCACCTTCCCGTCGGCCTCGCGCCCCTCGATCCACTCGTAGAGCCCGTTCACCACCTCGTTGATGGTGCCGTCGCCGCCGGCCGCCACCACCAGGTCGGCCCCGTACTCGGCAGACTTCCAGGCGAAGCGCGAGGCGTCGCCCGTCTCGAACGTCATGCGCGGGTGCACCACGTGCCCGGCTTCGCGCAGCTTCTCCACGCCGCGGCGGAGCGCCTCCACCGCGTCGAACGAGGGCGGGTTGATGACGACGCTGATGTGCACCGGGCCGGGCTCGGGTCGGGGGAATCGGCGTGATCTCGCGCCCGCGCAGGCGCAAGTTCCCCGCCAGATGAACCGAAGTGCGTGAGTGCGGAAGTGCGTGAGTGCGGAAGGCCGGGGAACCGGCTGCGTCGCGCGAAGGCTGCTTGCCGCCCATCGGCCGGGATCCGCCGGTCGAGGGATGCCTCGCCCTACGAGCCACCATCCTCCGCACCGAGCCCGCGTAAAGTCCACCCTCTCCCGAAGTTGGGAGAGGGTTGCCGCTCTAAGGCGGCGGGTGAGGGCCCCCCGCGGCCGCACCGCCGCTCATCGAAGCGCCGCGAATCCTCCCCCCCGGCGCACTTCGCACTCCCGCACTTCGCGCTTCGCACCACAAGCTTCGGCGTATCTTCTCCTTGACGCGCCTGCACACGGTGTTAGCTTGTGGCACGTGGTGGGGGAAAATGGGGAGAAATGGGGAACAGGGGAGACACCGGCCACAGGCACGGCAATGGATGGTTGGGTACCTCGGGCGGTACGAGCACCAGATCGACGAGAAGGGTCGGCTGAGCCTGCCCGCGCCGTTCCGGAAGGAGAACCCGGAGCAGACGCTGGTGCTGGTGCACGTATTCCCCAACGCCCTCACCCTCTATCCCGAGAAGAGCTGGGCCCCGGTGGAGCAGCGCCTGCGCGAGCTGATGCGCCTGCAGCCCTCCGCCCGCCCGTGGGTGCTGTCGGTGACCTCCAACGCGATGGAAGTGGTCCCCGACAAGCAGGGGAGGATCCTGGTCCCCCAGCGCCTGCAGGAGGCGGTGGGGATCACCGGCCCCACGCTGGTCGTGGGCGTCATGGACCGCATCGAGCTGTGGAGCCCCGACCGCTTCGCCGCCACCGTGCCCGAGCCCGGACCCGGTCCCGACGCGGAGCAGTTCACGCACCAGATCTTCGGCTGACCCGCGGCAACCCCGGCAGTGGAGGCGCCATGTTCCACCGGCCCAGCCCCGTCCCGTCCACCGGCAGGCCCGTCCCCTGCGCCCTCGACCGGCACTTCGGGCCGTTCGAGACCCTCCCCGAGCTGAAGGGGTGGCTGGGGACCGACTGGTACAACTGCCGCGCCTGCCGCAGCACCATCACCCACGCCACGCTCCTCTCGCAGAAGAGCGCGGCGTGAGCGAGGAGTACGCCTCCGCCTACCACGCACCGGTGATGGTGGAGGAGGTGATGGAGCTGCTGAGGCCCGAGCGCGGCGGGACCTTCCTGGACGGCACGCTCGGCGGCGGCGGCCACGCCGAGGCGCTGCTCACGCGCGGGCCCGGCGCCCGGCTGATCGGCGTCGACCGCGACCCCGACGCCCTGGCCGAGGCAGGGCGCAGGCTGCAGCGCTTCGGGGAGCGGGTGAGGCTGGTCGCCGCGACCTACGCCGATGCGGTCGACGCGGCGGGGATCGCGGAGGGGTCGCTGGACGGGGTGCTGCTGGACCTGGGGATCAGCTCGCACCAGATCGACGAGGCAGAGCGCGGGTTCACCTTCCGCGCCGGGGCGCCGCTGGACATGCGGATGGGGCAGGCGAGCGCCGGGGAGCCGAGCGCGGCCGACCTGCTCAACACGCTCGACGAGGAGGAGCTGGCCGACGTCTTCTGGCGCTACGGCGAGGAGAAGAAGTCGCGCAGGCTGGCGAGAGTCGTGGTGGAGATGCGCGAGGAAGCCCCTTTCGAGACGAGCGACCGGCTCGTCGAGGCGATCCGCCGGGCGCTGGGCCCCCGGACGGACGCGGGCGACAACGCGCGCATCTTCCAGGCGCTGCGCATCGCCGTGAACCGCGAGATCGAGCAGCTGGAGACGGCGCTGCCGCGCTACCGCGACGCGCTGGCGCCGGGCGGCGTGTTCGCGGTGCTGGCGTACCACTCGCTCGAAGACCGGCTGGTGAAGAACGCGTTCCGCGACTGGAGCCGCGCCTGCACCTGCCCCCCGGGGCTCCCCGTCTGCCGGTGCGGCGGGGTGGCGCTGGGGGAGACCCTCACGCGCAAGCCCGTCTCGGCGTCGGACGAGGAAGTCCGGCGCAACGTCCGCGCGCGGAGCGCGCGGCTGCGCGGGTGGAGGCGGGCGTGAGCGCCGCGCGGCAGCCCAGGCGCGAGCAGCCGCAGGCGGTGCGCGAGGCGCGGCGGGCGCGGCGCCGGTCGACGCTCCTGCGCCTGGCCTGGGCGGCGGGGCTGGTGCTGGCGCTGGGGTTCGTGGTCTGGCGGCAGACGGTGGGGCACGACCGCATGGCCGAGCTGGAGAAGCTGCGCGAGGAGATCGCCGTGGCCGAGGCCGAGAGGGGGGAGCTGGTGATGCGCATCCTGTCGCTCTCGCGCCGCGAGCGGATCGTCCGCTACGCCCGCGAGCGGCTGGGGATGCACGTGGCCCGCGACGACGAGATCGTCCTCCTCCCCGTCCCCGCCGCGGCCGCGCGCGCCGACTCCGCCGCGGGAGACGACTCGTGAGCACGCCGCCGCGCCCCCGCCCCGAGCTGGCGAGCGACGAGCGGATCGCCGCCCGGCGCAAGCTGCTGGCGGCCTCCGTGGCGCTCGCGGCCGTGCTGATCGTCGGCCGGGCGGTGCAGCTGCAGGGGTTCGAGGGGGCGAAGTGGCGGGCCGAGGCCGACCGGCAGCAGCAGACGCGCGTGCCGCTCCCGGCGCGCCGCGGCGCCATCTACGACCGCGACGGGGTGCCGCTGGCGCTCACCCGCGAGACCTTCGCCGTCTCCGTGGCGCCGAACGAGATCCGCGACCGCGACCAGGCCGTCGAGCGGATGGCGGAGGCGCTGAAGATCTCCCGCGCCGCCGCGCGGCGAGCGACCAATCCGCGGCGGAAGTGGGTGGTCCTCCCGGGGCGCTTCACCGTGGAGCAGCGCCGCGCGCTGGGCGACCTGCGCGGCTTCCACGTCGAGCGCAAGCTGGAGCGCTTCTACCCGCAGGGCGCGGTGGGCCGCGAGGTGCTGGGCGGCGTCTCGGGCGACGGGCGGGCGCTGGGCGGGATCGAGCAGGCGCTGGACGGGTCGCTCCGCGGCGAGGACGGCTTCTCGGTGCTGCGCCGCGACGCGAAGGGGCGGAAGGAGGCCTCGCTCTCCCTCCCCGCCGTGCAGCCGCGCGACGGGCGCGACGTGGTGCTCACGCTCGACTTCGACCTGCAGGAGATCGCCGACGCCGCGCTGGCCGAGGCGATCCGCAACACGAGCGCGTCCGGCGGCGACCTGCTCCTGGCGGATCCGCGCACGGGGGAGATCCTGGCGGCGGTGTCGAAGCGCGCCGGCGGAGTCCGGGGACTCGGCGCCTTCATCGAGCCGTACGAGCCGGGGTCGACGCTCAAGCCCTTCTTCGTCGCCAGCCTGCTGGCCGCGCGCAGGGCGACCCTGAACGACCGCGTCTACGCCGAGGCCGGGGAGTGGAAGACGCCGCAGGGGCGGGTGATCCGGGACGTGCACGCGTACGAGTGGCTCTCCCTGCGCGACGGGCTGCGCGTCTCCAGCAACATCGCCATGGCGAAGCTCGTCTCCCGCATCCCCGCGGGCGAGCAGTGGTCGTACCTGCGCGACTTCGGCTTCGGCACTCCCACGGGGGTCGAGTACCCGGCCGAGGCGTCGGGCCGCCTCTCGCGGCCGGACCGCTGGTCGGAGCTCACGCCGGCCTCCCTGGCGATGGGCTACGAGGTGTCGGTGACGCCGCTGCAGCTCACCCTGGCGTACGGCGCCCTGGCCAACGGCGGCACGCTGATGGAGCCCCGCCTGGTGCGCGAGGTCCGCGAGGCCGGCGCCGTGGTGGAGCGCCGCGAGCCGCGTCGCCTCCGCCGCGTGGTCCCGGCCGAGGTGGCGGGGGCGATCTCCCAGGTGCTGGTCTCGGTGGTGGAGGACGGGACGGCCACGCGCGCCTCGCTGTCGACCTTCGAGGTGGCGGGGAAGACGGGGACGGCGCGGCGCACGGGCGCGAACGGGCGCTACGAGGCGGGCGCGTACAACTCCACCTTCGTCGGCTTCTTCCCCGCGCGCGACCCGCAGCTGGTGATCTACGTGAAGCTCGACCGGCCGCGGGGCGACTACTACGGCGGCCTGACCGCCGCGCCGGTGACCCGCGAGGCGCTGCAGGCGATCCTGGCCGCGCGCTCGCCGGGGCTGGACCGCCGCGCCCTCCTGGCCGCCCGCGCGAAGGGGCAGCCGGCGCCCGCGCCGGACCGGCACCACGACGGTCCCGCGCTCACGGGGCGGGAGGGGACGTACGTCTTCCTCTCCAACCGCGTCCCGCCGGAAGAGCGCGGGGCCGCGGGCCCGGTGCCGGTCCCCGACCTCGCGGGGCTGACGATGCGCGACGCCGCCCGGCGGCTGCACGCGCTCGGCTTCCGGGTCCGCGTGCAGGGCTCCGGCGCGGTGCGGGCGACGCGCCCCGCGGCGGGGGCGCTCCGCCCGCGCGGCGACACGCTGACGGTAGTGGGAGGGGGCGCGTGAGCGCGCGCACGGTGACGCTCGGCCGCATCGAGGCCCGCCTGGAGCGCGAGGGGCTGCTGGCGCCCGGCGCGCGCCTCCCCGAGCCCGTGGCCGCCGCCCGCGTGCACGACGTGGCCACCGACTCGCGCCAGGTGGGCACGGGCGACCTCTTCTGCGCCTACGCGGGGACGGGCTCCGACAGCCACCGCTACCTGCGCGACGTGGCGCTGAAGGGCGCCGCCGCAGCCACGGTGGAGCGCGCGGACCGGGGCCTCACGCTCCCGCAGATCGAGGTCACCTACGGACGCCTGGCCGCGGCGCACGCGGCGGCCGAGGTCTACGGCGACCCGTGGAACGAGCTCGTGCTGGTCGGCGTGACGGGGACGAACGGGAAGACCACCAGCGCGGCGATCCTGCGCCATCTCCTGGGCCTGCGCGGGCCCGCGGGGTCGATCGGGACGCTGGGGGCGGTGGACCAGGCGGGGCGCGTGATCCCCGGCACCGAGGGGCTCACCACGCCGGGGCCGGTGGAGGCGGCGCGCTGGATCCGCCGCTTCGCCGACGCGGGGGTGCAGGCGCTGGCGATGGAGGTCTCGTCGCACGCGCTGCACCAGCAGCGGATGGCGGCGGCGCGCTTCGACGCGGCGCTCTTCACCAACCTCACGCGGGACCATCTCGACTACCATCGCACGATGGAGGAGTACCGGGCCGCGAAGCTCAAGCTTGCGGAGCTGCTCAAGCCCGACGGGGCGGCGATCCTGAATGCGGACGATCCGGCATGGAGCGGTGTGGGGGCACTAATCCAGGGTAGGCGCCGGGTCGTCCGCTTCGGGATCCACACCCCCGCGGACGTGAGAGCAGGCGAGGTGCGCGTCGGTCCGGGCGGGATGGAGTGGGAGCTGGAGACGCCGGACGGGTCCGCCCCCGTCCGGCTTCCGCTCTTCGGCACGTACAACGTGGCCAACGCGCTGGGGTGCGCGGCGGTGCTCTGGAGCCTGGGGTGGACCCCGGACCAGGTCGCCGCGGGGCTGGGGACGCTGCCGCAGGTCCCCGGCCGCCTGGAGCGCGTCTCCGGCCCGCCGGCCTCCGCCACGGTGCTGATCGACTACGCGCACACGCCCGACGCGCTGGAGCGGGCGCTGCAGGCGCTTCGCCCCCTGGTGCGCGGCCGCCTCTGGGTCCTTTTCGGCGCCGGCGGCGACCGCGACCCGGGGAAGCGGCCGGAGATGGGGAGGATCGCCGCGGAGAACGCGGACGTGGCCGTGGTGACCTCCGACAACCCGCGGACGGAGGACCCGGAAGCCATCATCGACGACATCGAGCGCGGCATGGGAAGTGCACCCCGCCTGCGCTTCCCCGACCGCCGCGAGGCCATCCGCCACGCACTCCTGAACGCCTCCGAGGACGACCTGGTGCTCCTCGCGGGGAAGGGCCACGAGACGTACCAGATCGTGGGCCTGGAGAAGCGTCCGTTCGACGAGCGGGAGGTGGTCCGCGAGGTCCTGTTGGAGCGAAGCGAGTCGATGAGCGGAGGTGTGGCTTGAGCGGTTTCCGCTGGACGGCGGGCGAGGTGGAGCGGGCGCTGGAGACGGGCCCCGGCGAGGGCGGCGACATCGGGTTCGCGGAGGTCTCGACCGACACGCGGAAGATCGCGCCGGGCGCGCTGTTCGTGGCGCTGCAGGGGGCGAACTTCGACGGGCACGACTACCTGGCGCGGGCGGCGGAGGCGGGCGCCACGGGCGCCGTCGTCTCCCGCATTCCGCACGGCGCTCCGGCACTCCGCTACTTCG
This sequence comes from Longimicrobium sp., assembly GCA_036389795.1. Taxonomy (NCBI): domain Bacteria; kingdom Pseudomonadati; phylum Gemmatimonadota; class Longimicrobiia; order Longimicrobiales; family Longimicrobiaceae; genus Longimicrobium; species Longimicrobium sp. The sequence continues at coordinate 48,493 of DASVWD010000070.1, read as the reverse complement.
TGGTCGAGAACACTTTGCATGCGCTCGGCAAACTGGGACGCCACCGTCGCCGCGCGCTCGCCGGAAAGGTCGTCGCGGTCGCGGGGAGCAACGGGAAGACGACCACCAAGGACCTGCTCCGCGCGGCGCTCTCCTCGACGCTCCGGGTGCACGCCACCGCGGCCAACCTGAACAACCAGGTCGGCGCGCCGCAGACGCTCCTGGCCGCGCCGGACGACGCGGAAGTGGTGGTGGTCGAGGTGGGGACCAACGAGCCGGGGGAGATCGCCATCCTGGGCGCCATCGTGGAGCCCGACCTGGCGCTCATCACCTCCATCGGCGAGGAGCACCTGGAGGGCCTGGGCTCCGTCGAGGGCGTGCTGGAGGAGGAGATCGCCATCCTCCGCCACGTCCGCGGCGGCGGCCCCGCGCTGGTCGCCGACGAGCCGGCCGAGCTGCCGGAGCGCGCGCGGGAGATCGTCGGCGCGCCGCGGCTCAGGATCGCCGGCTTCGGGGAGGAAGCCGACCTGCGGCCGGACGGCGGGAGCGAGGGGATCGAGGTGCTGCCGAAGGGCGCCAGCCGCTGGGGCTTCCGGGGGACGCGGATCGACCTCCCCCTGCCGGGCCGCCACAACGTGCGCAACGCGCTGCTGGCGCTCGGCGTCGCCGCGGAGCTGGGGGTGCCGCTGGAGGACGCGGCGCGGGGGATCGCCGCCATGCCGGTGCCGAAGATGAGGAGCGAGTGGCGGCGCGTGGGGACGCTGGGCGTGCTGGCGGACTGCTACAACGCCAATCCCCCGAGCACCCTGGCCGCCGTCGACCTCCTGGCGTCCGTCCCCGCCACGGGCGAGAAGGTGGCCGTGGTGGGGACGATGCGGGAGCTGGGCGCGCACGCCGAGGCGCTGCACCGCAGCGTCGCCGCGACCATCGCGGCGAAGGTGGGGGAGGGGATCGACCGCGTGGTGGCCACGGGCGACTTCGTCCCCGCGTTCGCCGAGCACGAGGGCCGGCTGGGGGAGCGGCTGATCGCCGCGGACGACCCGCTGGCGGCGTACGAGCGGCTGCGGCCGGTGCTGAGGGGCGACGAGACGATCCTGCTCAAGGGCTCGCGCGGCGTGGCCCTGGAGCGGCTGATCCCGCTGCTGGAGCGCGACTTCGCCGGGGCGGCGGAGAGCGGATCGTCGGACGACGCGATGTCCACCGCGAGCGCGGGGGCCTAGGGTGCTCTACTGGATCGCCATCCGCTTCGCGGAAGACAACATCCTCTTCAACATCTTCCGCTACCAGACCTTCCGGGCGGCGGGGGCGGTGGTGACCGCCTTCGTGGTGGCGTTCTGGTTCGGGCCCGACATCATCTCGCGGCTCCGCATGCTGAAGGTGGGGCAGGTGGTGCGCACCGAGGGCCCGCAGACGCACCTGGGCAAGAGCGGCACGCCGACGATGGGCGGCGTCATCATCGTGCTGGCCACGGTGATCCCCACCCTGCTCTGGGCGAGGCTCGACAACCCGAACACCGTCACGGCCGTGGTCGTCCTCGGCTGGCTGGGGTTCCTGGGCTTCATGGACGACTACCTGAAGATCGCGCGCAAGAAGACCGAGGGCTTGCGGGGGCGGTACAAGATCATCGGGCAGGCGGGGATCGGGCTGCTGGTGGGGCTGGCGCTGGTGTTCGTCCCCTGGTTCGACATCGGTATCCCCACGCGCCCCGAGGCGTGGACGCAGATCCCGTTCTTCAAGTCGGTGCACCTGGAGTTCTGGTGGCCGCTGTACGTGCTGTTCGTGGCCTTCATCATCGTGGGGTGCTCGAACGCGGTGAACCTGACCGACGGGCTGGACGGGCTGGCGGCGGGGCTGTCGAGCATCGCGGCGGTGACCTTCGGCGTGTTCGCGTACCTGCTGGGGCGGGTGGACGCGGCCAACTACCTGAACCTGTTCTACATCCCCGGCGCGGGCGAGCTGACCATCTTCTGCGTGGCGCTCGCCGGGGGGTGCATGGGGTTCCTGTGGTTCAACGCGCACCCGGCTGAGGTGTTCATGGGCGACACCGGGTCGCTGGCCATCGGCGGGGTGCTGGGGGCCATCGCGGTGCTGCTGAGGGCGGAGTTCCTGCTGGCGATCGTGGGCTTCGTGTTCGTGGCCGAGGCGCTCTCGGTCATGCTGCAGACGGTCTACTACAAGTGGACCAAGCGGAAGTACGGCTCGGGCCGGCGCATCTTCCGCATGGCCCCGCTGCACCACCACTTCGAGCAGATCGGCTGGCACGAGAGCAAGGTGATCATCCGCTTCTGGATCATGGGGATCATGTGCGCGCTCGTCGCCTTCGCCACGCTGAAGATCCGGTAAGAACGGCGGGGGACGGGGGACAGCGGGATTTCCGCCCGTCCCGGCGGACTCTGGTGTGGCGGCGGCGTGGGATGCCCCCTCCCCGGCCCTCCCCCGCTGCGCGGGAGAGGGAGAACAAAGCGCAGGGCAGGCTTCGGCTCGCCACGCGAACGCCCGCCGCATTTCGAGTGCGGTGCCTTACCAGCGGGAAAAAGGGCTGTCATTCCGAGGGAGCCGCTGCGCTGAACTGCGGAATGCACCAGGGCCGGGCGGCGACCGAGGAATCTACTCAGCGTAGCACGTGGGCAGTCGCGACGGACGGACCTCGCTCGCGGGCGGAGTAGATTCCTCGGGAGCGTCCGACCAGCGGCGCGGCGGTGAGTACGGCGCGGACGCTCCCTCGGAATGACAGACCGGGGGGAGCAGGTTCAAGGACTGGGCACTGGGCACTGGGCACTGGGGACTCGGCACTTCGCACCTCGCACTTCGCACTTCGCACTCAGGCGGAGGACCATGGGCGCTTCCCTGAGGGGACAGACGATCGGCGTCCTGGGGCTGGCCCGCAGCGGGCTGGCCGCGGCGCGGCTCGCGCTCTCGCGCGGGGCGCGCGTCTACGCGAGCGACGCCTACGACACCCCGCAGACCCGCCGCGCGGCCGAGCAGATCAACGCCATGGGCGGCCTGGCCGAGACCGGGCGGCACGACCTGGGGAAGCTGGCGAAGTGCAGCCGCATCGTCCTCTCCCCCGGCATCCCGCCCACCGCGGCGGTGCTGCGCGCCCCCGAGATCGCCCACGTGGAGGTGGTCCCCGAGATCGAGTTCGCCTTCGGGCTGCTGGAGTGCCCCGTGGTCGCCATCACCGGGACCAACGGGAAGACGACGGTGACCTCGCTCATCGGCCACCTCCTGCACGAGCACGGCGAGGACGCGGCCGTGGGCGGCAACATCGGCACCGCGCTCTCGGAGCTGGTGATGCGCGAGCCGCAGCCGAGGGTGGCCGTGGTCGAGACCAGCTCGTTCCAGCTGGGCGGGATCCGCGAGTTCAACCCGCGCATCGGGGTGCTCACCAACCTGGCGCCCGACCACCTGGACTGGTACGCCTCGGTCGACGACTACTACGCCGACAAGGCGCACCTCTTCCGCAACGCCACCGGCGAGAGCCGCTGGGTGCTGAACGGCGAGGACGAGAAGGCCCGCGCGCTCCCCGGCGACGCGCCGGGGACGCGCTACTACTTCCGCGTGCAGTCGCCGCTCCGCGACTGGGAGCTGGGCGGCTACTACTCGTACGACGGCTGGCTGGTGCTCAGGATGGAGCCGGGGAAGGACGAGCCCGTGGTGCGCGCCGAGGAGCTGAGGATCCTGGGCCCGCACAACGTGGCCAACGCGCTCGCCGCTGGAATCGCCGCGCGGCTGGCCGGGGCGGGCGTGGAGTCGATCGCCCGGGGGCTGAAGACCTTCGAGGCGCCGCCGCACCGGCTGCAGCCGGTGACGGAGCGGGACGGCGTGCTCTGGATCAACGACTCCAAGGCGACCAACATCGCCTCGACGCGCGTGGCGGTGAAGAGCATGACGAGGCCCACGGTGCTCCTGCTGGGCGGGCGCCACAAGGGCGAGCCGTACACGGAGCTGCTCCCGGACCTGAACGGACAGGTGAAGACGATCATCGCCTACGGCGAGGCAGCGCCGGTCATCGCGAGCGACCTGGCGGGGAAGGCGCGCGTGGAGCGCGTGGACGGGCCGTTCGAGGCCGTGGTCCGCCGCGCCCGCGAGCTGGCCGAGCCGGGCGACGCCGTGCTCCTTTCCCCCGCCTGCTCCAGCTTCGACATGTTCGCCAACTACGAAGAACGGGGCGAGCGCTTCGCCCGGCTGGCCACGGGAGGCGCCGCGTGAACGTGGTCGCCCTGGTCCGCCGCCGGCCCGCCGGGGGAGCCGTCGCGCTCCAGCCCGTGGTCCCGCCGCGCGCCCGCCGCGCGAAGCCCGCCGCCGCCGTCGACGCCGCGCACGCGGAGCCGTGGGAGGCGAGGGCGCTCGTCGCGCTCACGCTCGTGGCCTTCTGCTTCGGGCTGCTGGAGATGTACAGCGCCAGCAGCTTCATGGCGCGCTCCGCGGGGCTCCCCGGCCACCACTTCGCCGCCAAGCAGCTGGTCGCGGCGGCGCTGGGCGTGGTCGGCGCCGCGGTGCTCTCGCGGATCGACTACCGCCGCTTCCGCCTCTGGGCGTGGCCGATGCTGGTGGGCGTGATCCTGATGCTGATCGTGGTGATCCTCCCGGGGACGGAGTCGATCGCGCCGCGCATCAACGGAGGGCGGCGCTGGCTGGACCTGGGGATCGGCGTCAGCATCCAGCCCTCGGAGCTGGCCAAGATCGCGGTGATGATCTGGACGGCGGCGCTGGCGGTGAAGAAGGCCGACCGGCTGCACTCGCTCAGCAAGGGGCTGCTTCCCTTCCTGGTGATGTGGCTGTTCGTCGTCCTGCTCGTGTTCCTCGAGCCGAACCTGTCCGCCGCGCTGCTGATCATGCTGCTGGCGTCGCTCGTCCTCTTCGCGGGGGGCGCGCGGATCGGGCACTTCATCTTCTTCGGCCTCCTGGCGGTGCCGGTGCTGTGGAGCCAGATCGCGGGCGCGGGCTACCGGATGCGGCGCATCATCGCCTTCCTGGACCCGGCGGCGGACCCGGACGGCGTGAGCTACCAGATCTACCAGTCGCTGATCGCCGTCGGCTCGGGGGGGCTGGGCGGCGTGGGCTTCGGCGAGAGCCGGCAGAAGTACGGCTTCCTCCCCGAGGCGCACAACGACTTCCTCTTCTCGATGATCGCCGAGGAGTGGGGGCTCTTCGGCATCCTGCTGGTGGTGGGGATCTTCGGCGGCTTCCTGTGGGCGGGGTACCGCATCGCCGCGCGCGCGCCGGACCGCTTCGGCTACCTGGTGGCGATCGGGATGACGAACATGATCGCCGTCTCCGCCTTCCTGCACATGGGCGTGGCGCTCTCGCTCCTGCCCACCACGGGCGTGGCGCTGCCGTTCATGAGCTACGGCGGGAGCGCGCTGATGGCCCAGTTCGCCGCCGTGGGCATCCTGCTGAGCGTCGCCCGCTCCGCGCGCAAGGAGCCGGCCTGATGCCGCCGCGCGTCCTCTTCGCCGGCGGCGGCACGGGCGGGCACCTCTACCCGGCGCTGAACCTGGGCGAGGCGATCCGGCGGGCCGACCCCGCGGCGGAGGTCTTCTTCGTCGGCGCCGAGCGGGGGGTGGAGGCGCGCGTCTTCCCCGAGAAGGGCGTCCCGCATCGGCTGCTGCCGCTGGAGCCGATCCGCCGCGCCCAGCCGCTGCAGAACTGGCGGCTGCTCCCGTCGCTGGTCCACTCCTTCGGCGGACTGCGGGGAATCTTCCGCGAGTTCAGGCCGAACCTCGTCGTCGGGACGGGCGGCTACGCCAGCGGGCCCGCGGTGGCCTGGGCGCTGATGCGCGGCGTCCCCGCGGCGGTGCAGGAGCAGAACTCGTATCCCGGCTTCGTCACCCGCAAGGTCGCGGGCCGGGTGCGGCAGCTCCACCTCGCCTTCCCCGAGGCGCGGCGGTACCTGAAGCCGGGGAAGCGCACGGAAGTCTTCGAATACGGGAACCCGATCAATCCTCCCGACTTCTCGGTGGACCGATCGGCCGCTCGCGCGCGGTTCGGGCTGGGTGGCGGGACGGTGTGCCTGGTGGTGGGCGGAAGCCAGGGCGCGCGGGCGGTCAACGAAGCGCTGCTGTCGGACGTGCGGGGCGTGGCCGAGGGACGGCTGGAGGCGCCGCCGCCGGGGTTCGAGATCCTGTGGGCGACGGGCCCGGCGAACTTCGACGCGATCTCGGCCAAGCTGGGGGAGGTGGGTCGTCCGGAGTGGGTGAAGGCGCACCCGTACATCCAGGACATGCCCGGCGCGCTGGCCTCGGCCGACTTCGCCGTGTCGCGCGCGGGGGCGATGGCGCTGGCCGAGCTGTGCGCCTGGGGCGTCCCGGCGGTCCTCGTCCCGCTGCCGACGGCGGCCGCCAACCACCAGCACCACAACGCGCTGGCGCTGTCCGAGGCCGGGGCGGCGCTGATGGTGGAGGAGAAGGACCTGGCCCCCGGCCGCCTCTGGGGCGACGTCCTCTCGCTGGCCGCCGCCCCCGCGCGCCGCGCGGAGATCGCCGCGAAGGCCCGCGAGCGCGGCCGCCCCGATGCTGCCGACCGGATCGCGGCGGAGTTGCTGCGGCTGGTGAAGCCCTGAGGCGGTATCGTCCCCACACCACCACCCCCAACGCTGTCATCCTGAGGGCGCCGCGCTGGGCCCGCGTCAACACGAAAGCCGGGGCGCCCGAAAGGATCTATGGGCAGCGTTGCGACGAAGCCAGCTTCCGCGGAAGGCGACCCATAGATCCTTCGGTCGCCGCCGGGCGGTGGTGCCGGGGCAGGGGCGGCGCAGCGGCTCCCTCAGGATGACAGCGTGGTTGGGTGGCGGGACCGGGTGCGTGCAAAAAGCAGGTGGCCTGGAGACCGTGTACGAAGCGGCTCCCTCGGGATGACTCCGCGTTGTTGGCGGGTCCCGTGTGCACACCAAGCACTTAGGACCGGGACTTGCGACCGGGACCGCAGGATTTAGCCTTCCCGCGAGCGGCGGCACACAACCCGTTGTGGTCTGCCGAAAAACGAGAAGGTGGATTTCGAGACGGCGAGACGATACATTCGTGAGCGAATTCGACCTGGTGGAGCTGGCCCGGCAGGGCCCGGTGCACTTCGTGGGCATCGGCGGGGCGGGGATGGCCCCGCTGGCCGAGATGCTCCTGCTGGCCGGCGGGCGGGTGACGGGGTGCGACGCGCACCCGAACCACGCTTCGCAACTGCTGGCCGAGCGGGGCGCCGAAGTGGCGCAGGGGCACGACCCGGCGCACGTGGCCGGGTGCGTGGCGGTGGTGATGACGGCGGCGGTGCCCGACTACCACCCCGAGATCGCGGCGGCGCGCGCGCGCGGCATCCCGGTGCTCAAGCGGGCGAAGGCGCTGGGCGCCATCGTCGACCACGGGACGGTGGTCGGCATCGCGGGAACCCACGGGAAGACCACGACCACGACGCTCGCCACCACCGTGCTGGCCGCCGCCGGGATGGACCCCACCGGCTTCGTGGGCGCCCGCGTCCCCGCCTGGGGGGGCAACCTCCACCGCGGCGGCGACCGGCTCTACGTGGTCGAGGCCGACGAGTACGACCGCTCGTTCCACCAGCTGCGCCCCACCATCGCCGTCGTGACCACCCTGGAGGCCGACCACCTGGACGTGTACGGGTCGCTGGAAGCCGTCGAGGAGGCGTTCCTCGTCTACGCCGAGTCCACCCCCGACGAGGGGATGGTGGCCTGCTGCGCCGACGACCACGGCGCCGCCCGGCTCGCCAACCGCCTGCGCGGCGGCCCCGAGCGCGTGCTGACCTACGGCCTCGCCGCCGGGTCGATGCTGCGCGCCGAGGACGTGGACCTGGCGGGCGGCGGCTCGCGCTTCACCGTGCGCGAGCGGGGGAAGGCGCTCGGCCGGGCGCGGCTGGGCGCCCCCGGCCTGCACAACGTCCGCAACGCGCTGGCGGCCGTCGCCGTGGCCCGCCGCCTCGGCGCGGAGTGGGGCGAGATCGAGCGCGGGCTGGCCGAGTTCGGCGGGGTGGACCGGCGCTTCGAGCGGCTGGGCGAGGCGGGCGGCGTGCTCTTCGTGGACGACTACGCGCACCACCCGACCGAGGTCGAGGCGACGCTCGGCGCCGCGCGCGCCGCGCACCCCGACCGGCGGCTGGTGCTCGTCTTCCAGCCGCACCTGTACTCGCGGACGCGCGACTTCGCGCCCGAGTTCGCGCGGGCGCTGGCGTGGGCCGACGTGCTCTTCCTCACCGGCGTCTACGCGGCGCGCGAGCAGCCGATCCCCGGCGTCACCGGCGAGCTGATCGCCGGCCCGGCGCGCGCGGCCGGCGCCGACGTGCGCTACGTTCCCGACCGCGCCGACGTGGTGGAGGCCGTGGCCGCCGAGCTGCGCCCGGGGGACCTGTGCGTCACCATGGGCGCCGGCAACCTGGACGAGGCCGCGCGCGAGCTGATGGAGCTGTTCTCCCGCTCGCCCTCGGTGGTGTGATGCGGATGCGCCCCCGCCGCCTCGCCCTCGCCGCCCTGGCCCTGGCCGCGGCCTCGTCGCCCTTCTGGGCGCCGCCGCTGCTGCGGAAGGTCGGCTGGTTCGCGGCGCGGCGCGTGGAGGTCTCGGGGACGCGGCTCCTGGCGCCGCACGAGGTCCTCGCCGCGTCGGGCGTGCAGGTGGGCGCCAACGTGTGGACCGACCCGGCCGCGTGGGAGGCGGCGCTCCGGCGCCACCCGGTGATCGCCGGGGCGAAGGTGACGCGGAGGCTCCCGCACACGCTGCGCATCCGCGTGGTGGAGAAGACGCCCGCCGCCTTCGTGCAGGCCGGCACGCTGCGCCCCGCCACCGCCGACGGCGAGGTGCTCCCGGTGGACCCCGCGCGCTCCGCCGTCGACCTCCCGCTGCTGGCGGCGCGGGTGAAGGCGGACGGGCGGCGCAGGATCGCGGACGAGGGCGCGCGCGCGGCCCTGGCGGAAGCGGCGCGGCTGGCGGCGCTGGACCCGGCGCTCATGGCCCGCGTCTCCGAGCTTCGCCCGCTCCCCCGCGGCGACCTGCGCTTCACGCTGGGGAAGGCGGACGTGCTGCTGCGCCCCGGCATCGGCGAGCCCGGCCTGGTGCGCCTGCGCGCCGCCCTGGACGACGTCGAGCGCCGTGCGCGGTCCGACACGCTGCAAGTGGGCAGGACCGTGATCGACGCCCGCTTCGAAGACCAGGTCGTCGTCCGCCACGAGAGCTGAGGAAGCGATGAAGCCACGCACTCACGCACTGACGCACTCACGCACTCGCACTTCGCACTCAGCACTTCGCACTTAGCACTATCGAATGCGCCCAACCGTCGTCGCCGGCCTGGACATCGGATCGAGCAAGACCGCCGTGGTGATCGCCGAGATCGACGGCGAGGCGCCGCAGCGCGCGCAGGTCAAGGTCCTGGGCGTCGGGCAGGCGCGCACCACCGGGATCCGCCGCGAGATCGTCACCGACATCGAGGCCACCACCGAGGCCGTCCGCAAGGCCGTCAAGGAGGCCGAGCTGATGGCGGGGGTGAAGGTGGAGCGGCTCTACACCGGCATCGCGGGCGAGCACATCCACGCCTGGCCCTCGAACGGGGTGGTGGCCGTCGGCCGCACGCAGAGCCGCGACCAGGAGGTCTCGCCCGCCGACGTCGAGCGCGTGAACGAGGTCGCCCGCGCCGTGCCGATCCCCGCCGACCGCGAGATGATCCACGCCATCCCGCAGGAGTACATCGTCGACGCGCAGGACGGCATCCGCGACCCCGTGGGCATGGCCGGGATGCGGCTGGAGGCCGAGGTCTTCATCGTCACCGGCAGCGCCAGCGCCGCGCAGAACATCCGCAAGTCGGTCACCCGCGCGGGCTACCAGGTGGCCGAGCTGGTGCTGGAGCCGCTGGCCTCCTCGCTCGCCGTGATGTCCGAAGACGAGAAGGAGATCGGCACCGCGCTGGTGGAGCTCGGGGGCGGGACGACGGACATCGCCGTCTTCCACGAGCGCAAGGTGCGGCACCTGGCCTCGCTCCCCTGGGGCGGCTCCACGGTGACCAACGACATCGCCAAGGGGCTCTCGCTCCCGTACGCCGAGGCGGGGCGCGCCAAGGAGCGCTGGGGCTCGGCCCGGGCCGACCTGGTAAGCCCCACGGAGACCTTCGAGCTCCCCGGCCCCGCGCAGGGGCAGACGCGCCACGTCGCGCGCGAGCTCCTGGCGCACATCGTCGAGCAGCGCCTGGACGAGATCTTCGGGCTGGTGGCGGCGGAGCTGGACCGCAGCGGCCTCGCCAACCAGCTGGGCGGCGGGATCGTGCTGACCGGGGGCGGGGCGTCGCTCACGGGGATCGTGGAGCTGGCCGAGCGCAGCTTCGCCGCCCCGGTGCGCGTGGGCGTGCCCGGCGACGGGCTGGGCGGGCTTGCGGATTCGGTGCGGCGGCCCAAGTTTGCTACGGCCGCAGGACTGGTCATCTACGGATCCCGCCGACTCATCGACGAAACCCCCGAAGGCGCGCCCGGCGGCGCCGCCGTTTCCGGCGCAATCCGGCGCGTGCGCGACTGGCTCACGGACTTCTTCTGATCGACTTCCCGAGAGAATGTCGAGCGAAGCCCGCATGGCACCCCTGTATCCGAACCTGCACCCGAATCCAACCCCGGCGGACACCTCCCACGTGACCGGAGGAGCGTGAGTACGATGATCTTCGAGTACGAAGACCCCATGCCGCAGAACGCCCGCATGAAGGTGGTGGGCGTGGGCGGCGGCGGCGGCAACGCCGTCAACCGGATGATCGCCGAGGAGCTGGAGGGCGTCGAGTTCATCACGGTGAACACCGACGCGCAGGTCCTCAAGATGTCCCGCTCCACGGTCAAGATCCAGATCGGCCAGAAGCTCACCCGCGGCCTCGGCGCCGGGGCGCGCCCCGAGATCGGCCGGCAGGCGCTGGAGGAGAACCGCGAGGAGGTGCGCAAGGCGCTGGAGGGCGCCGACCTGGTGTTCGTCACCGCCGGGATGGGCGGCGGCACCGGCACCGGCGCCGCCCCGCTCATCGCCGAGATGGCGCGCGAGATGGGCGCGCTCACCGTGGCCATCGTCACCAAGCCGTTCCTCTTCGAGGGGAAGAAGCGGATGCGGCAGGCCGAGGAGGGCCTGGCCGAGCTGCGCCGCGCCGCCGACACCATGATCGTCGTCCCCAACGAGCGGCTCCTCTCGGTGGTGGGGAAGGGGACCAGCTTCAAGGACGCGCTCAAGAAGGCCGACGAGGTGCTCCTGCACGCCACGCAGGGGATCAGCGACCTGATCCGCGTGACCGGCGAGGTGAACGTGGACTTCGCCGACGTGCGCACCATCATGTCCAACCGCGGCGCGGCGCTGATGGGCACCGGCTTCGGCCGCGGCGACAACCGCGCGGTGGAGGCGGCCCAGGAGGCGATCAGCTCGCCGCTCCTGGACAACATCTCCATCTCGGGCGCGGCCGGGGTGCTCATCAACATCACCGGCGGGATGGACCTGGCCATCGACGAGGTCACCACCATCTCCTCGATCATCCAGGAGGCCGCGGGCGACGAGGCCGAGATCATCTTCGGTGCCGTGCACGACAGCGGGATGCGCGAGGAGGTGCGGGTGACGGTGATCGCCTGCGGCTTCGAGAAGGCCGAGCCGCACCTGGCCGGGCGCCAGGACGGCGTCATCCGCCCCGACTTCCGCGCCCCGCGCGCCGACGTGCGCCCGCTGCACGGCCATCGCACGGTGATGCCCTCGGCGGGCGAAGGCCCCGCGGCCGAGCGTCCGGCGGCCTGGGGGCGCGCCGAGCCCCGGGCCGAGCCGGCGGCGCCGCAGCAGGGCACGCCGGTGCACAAGTTCCCGGTGCCGCCGCGCCCGGTGGAGCCGCGCTCGCAGCCGAGCGACCTGGAGATCCCGACCTTCATCCGGAGGCAGATGGACTAGTGGACGTCCGGCTGCTACCTTCACGCGCGAGCGCAGCGGGGTCCCGCCCGGCCGGCCGGGACCGCCCCGTCGCGCTCGCCGTTTTCGACCGTCCGTTCCGCGACTCTATCGGTCCGGATGAAGAGTGTGCAGAAGATCGTTCTGCGACCCGGCCAAACCGATTGAGTCTCACACGGAGTCAACGGAGTCAACAGAGAAAACTCTCCGTTAACTCCGTTGACTCCGTGTGAGAACACTGGTGTGACCGTCCCGGCGCGATCGTCGTCCATCGCGCCGAATCCCTGACAATCCAGCGCTCTCCTGCGGTCCGGGGGGAGGAATCCGGCCGGGCGCCCCGGCCTGGCCGGAAACCGTGGTGCTCCGTCGCGCCCGAGTCCGGCGCGGCGGCCGTGTGGCTGAAATCGCAGAAGGAGAGCTGTCCAGATGGCGAATCCCTACCGCATGCTTTCGCTCGGGGTGCTGGGCGTGTTCGGCCTGGCGCTGGGCTCGCAGTTCGTCCTCCACCGGCAGAAGAACGACGAGCCGCCGCCCGCCCCGCCGCCGCTGCTGCCGGCCGCGCACGCCGCCCCCGTCGAGGAGGTGCACCGCGCGGAGCTGCGCAAGGGGGAGACGGTCTCCGAGCTGCTGGAGCGCATGCGGCTGGACGGCGAGCAGGCGCAGGCGCTGCTGGCCAGCCTCACCGGCGCGCACGACCCGCGCACCCTGCGCCCGGGGATGGCGGTGGAGTGGCGCACCTCCACCCGCACCGGGGGACTCAGGCGGATGACCATGCGGCTCGACGCCGACCGCACGCTGCGCGTCGACGGCCGCACGGGCAAGCTGAAGTCCGCGGTCGAAGAGGTGGAGGTCCACGCCGACACCGCCGTGCTGGCGGGGACCGTGGAGCGCTCGCTCTACCAGGCGGTGCTCGACGGCAAGGGCGACGTCCCCCGCGCCGAGCGCGAGCGGGTGGTGGACCTGCTGGCCGACCGCATCTTCGCCTACAAGATCGACTTCTCGCGCGACCTGAAGCCCGGCGACGGCTACCGCATCCTCACCGAGCGCATGGTGCGCCCCGACGGCACCGCCCGCTCCAGCCGCATCCTGGCGGCGCAGTTCGACGTGGGCGGGCGGCGCCACGAGGCGTACCTCTTCGACACGGGCGACGGCCAGGAGTACTTCGGCCCGGGCGGCGAGTCGCTCAAGCGCGCCTTCCTGCGCGCGCCGCTGGAGTTCCGCCGCATCTCCTCCGTCTTCACCACCGGGCGCTTCCACCCGATCCTGCGCCGCATGCGCGCCCACCACGGCATCGACTACGCCGCCGCGCCGGGCACCCCCGTGCGCGCCGTGGGCGACGCGGTGGTGCGCAAGGCGAGCTGGGGCGGCGGCTACGGCAACGTGGTGGAGCTCGGGCACCGCGGCGGCTACGCCAGCCGCTACGCCCACCTGCGCGGCTTCGCCAGGGGGATCCGCCCCGGCGCGCGCGTCGTCGCGGGGCAGGTGATCGGCTACGTGGGCTCCACCGGGCTCTCCACGGGCCCGCACCTCCACTACGAGTTCCACATGGCCGGCCGCCCGGTGAACCCCGCCTCGGTCAAGCACCTGGTCAGCGAGCCCGTTCCCTCCGGCGCCCGCGGCCGCTTCCGCGCGCTGGTGGAGGCCCGCATCGCCGCCATGGACCGCGCCGCCGGCCCCATGCTGGCCGCCCGCGGCGCCGCGCCCGAGAACGACTGAAGGTGGCGTTCACGCTCTACCCCGCCATCGACCTGCGCGGCGGGCGCTGCGTGCGGCTGGAGAAGGGCGAGGCGAGCCGCGAGACCGTCTACGGCGGCGACCCCGCCGCCGTCGCGCGCGGCTTCGCGGCAGCGGGCGCGGAGTGGGTGCACGTGGTCGACCTGGACGCCGCCTTCGGCACGGGATCGAACCGCGCGCTGATCCGGGAGATCGTCGCCGCGACCCCGCTCCGGGTGCAGACGGGCGGGGGGCTCAGGACGGAGGACGACCTGGCGGAGGTGCTGGAGGCCGGCGCCGCCCGCGCGGTGGTCGGCACCGCGGCCATCGAGGACCCCGGCCTGGTCGAAGCCGCCGTCCGCCGCTGGGGAGCGGGCCGCATCGCCGTCGGCCTCGACGCGCGGGGGCGGCGCCCGGCCGCGCGCGGGTGGACCGAGGAGAGCGGCGCCGACCTGTTCCACCTGGCGAAGACGCTCGTGGGCCTGGGCGTCGGCACCCTCATCCACACCGACATCGAGCGCGACGGGATGCTGATGGGACCCAACCTGGAGCTCTCCGCCGAGCTGGCCCGCGAGTCGGGCGCGGAGGTGATCGTCTCCGGCGGCGTGCGCGGCGTGGAAGACGTCGCGGCGGCCGCGCGCGCGCACCGCGAGGGGCGCGGGATCGCCGGCGCCGTCGTCGGCAAGGCGCTCTACGAGGGGCGGCTCGACCTGGCCGAAGCCTTCCGCCGCCTCGGAGGCTGATGCCGCAGCTCCACCTCCGGGGCACCCGCTCCCGCGTCAGCCGCGACCACCTGGCCGGCATCATCCAGCGCTACACCGGCGTGGGGATGGTCGACGCCCGCCGCGTCGCCGACGACGTGGTCGCCGGCAGGCCCGTCTCCGTCTTCGTCGACGACTTCGACGCCGTCTACGACCTGGCCGACATGCTCACCTCCCTGGGCGTCGACGCCGAGGCCGACGAGGGCGACTACTGAGGGCGGCGCGAAAGGTCGGGACTTCCAGGCACGATACGACACCGGCCGCGGATCTCCGCGGCCGGCGCAGTCGGGTCAGGAGGTCGTGCTCCCGTTGCAGTCGCACCCGTCCGGCACCTCGATCGGCTCCGAATGCCTCGCCCCGAGCACCTCGATCCCCTTGCAGCCGATCGTCCCGTTCAGCTGCAGCGCCACGCTGTACGGGCCGGTCGCGGTGAGACAGATCCCGCCGGGAAGGCAGCCGACGACCTCGATCCCCCAGTACTCCGGGCAGCGGATGTAGACGAGTGGCTGGAGCGAGACTTCCATGTTGATGCAGGGCTTCGTCCCGGAAACCACGAGGAACCAGGTGTGCGGAATGATCCCCGGAACGACCTCGGCTTTCTCGAAGTTGATGCGCCGGCAGTTCTCGGACGCCGGCATCGCCTTGATGTCGTACTCGGACATGGTGATTCCTCCGTTCAATGAATTGGACGAGGTGCATTGTCCGCGGCCGGGCTGCGCGGCGGCCCGCGGCAACGGTGCGGGTAGCGGAAGGAAAGCCTCATGAGGGAAGTCCCGCCACGGGACGGGAGATTCGACGAAAATCGATCAATTCTGGCATCGCTGTGGGTTGCAGAGTAGGTTCGCCGCCGGCCTGAAGTCAACGAAACATTATTCTCCGACGTTGTCCCCCGGCCGGGCACGCTGCCGCGTGAGCCGCGACACCTTGCCGGGGCGGCGCGCGTGGCTCGTCGACGTGATCGCCGTCCACGCCGGAGCCGACGAGGGCGACTGCTGAACTCTGGACAGACACGGATGCGGACGTAAACAGCGCCGCCCACAGGGGTGGTGCTGTTTTCGTCATGTCGTACAATAAGTTACGGTCCAGCGCTGGGGCTGCTCACACGTCCGGATCACGAAAAGCTTGCTTTGTGCCTCGTCATGCTGTAAAGTGTACACTTATGGACTCATTTGAGAGTCCCAGCCCATCCACCCCGTCCCTATTCCCACCGGAGCCCGGCCCATTTCCACCCTTCTCGAAGAGCTGCGGCAGATCGTCGCCCGCGGCGAGTGCGACCAGGTCGAGTTCAAGAAATCCACGGGGCAGCGCACCGACGCGGCGAAGACCGTCTGCGGGATGCTGAACGCCTCCGGCGGCTTCGTCCTCTTCGGCGTCGCCGACGACGGCGCCGTCATCGGCCAGCAGGTCACCACTGACACGCTGGAAGGCGTCGTGCGCGAGCTGCGCCGCATCGAGCCGCACGCCTTCCTCGCGCCGGAGACCATCGAGCTCGGCGACGGCCGGGCGGTGATCCTGGTGCGCGTGCCCAGGGGCGGCGGCCCGTACTCGTACGACGGCCGCCCCTACGTGCGCCTGGGGCCCACCACGTCGGTGATGTCGCCCGCGGAGTATGAGCGGCTGGTGGTCGAGCGGATGCAGCCGCTGCACCGGTGGGAGATCCAGCCCGCCGCCGGCCTGGGCGTCGCGGACCTGGACCACGCCGAGATCGTGCGCACGGCCGAGGAGGCGATCCGCACCGGCCGCATCCCCGAGACCGGGACGCGCCGGGCCGAGGACCTGCTGCTGGGCTTCGGCCTGCTCGACGGCGGCGGGCGGCCCCTGAACGCGGCCGTCGTGCTCTTCGGCCGGCGCGAGCGGCTGCTCCCGGTCTACACGCAGTGCCAGCTGCGCCTGGCGCGCTTCCGCGGCCGCGACTCCACGGAGTTCGTGGACAACCGCCAGGAGCTCGGCAACGTCTTCGAGCTCTTCCAGCGGGCGCAGCTCTTCCTGCGCGACCACCTCCCGGTGGCGGGCCGCATCGTCCCCGAGCTGTACGAGCGTGTGGACGACCCGCTGTACCCGCCCGTGGCGCTCCGCGAGGCGGTCGTGAACGCCCTCTGCCACCGGGACTACGGCGCCGTCGGCGGCTCGGTCGGGATCGCCATCTACGACGACCGGCTGGAGATCTCCAGCACGGGTCCGCTCCGCTTCGGCCTCACTCCCGAAAACCTGGTCACGCTGCAAACCTCGCGGCCATGGAACCCGACCATGGCCACCGTCCTCTACCTGCGCGGTCTCATCGAGCGGTGGGGGCGCGGGATCCGGAAGATCAGGGAGCTGACGGAGCGCGCGGGGCTGGTCGCCCCCGAGTTCGTGGAGCGCGCCGGCGAGGTAGTCGTCCGCTTCTTCCCCGGCACCTACGTGCCGCCCACGCGAGTGGCCTACGACCTCACCGAGCTGCAGCGCTCGCTCCTCTCCGCCCTCGCGGAAGGCGGGCCGGCGTCGTCGGTCCGGCTGCAGGAACAGGTTGCCAGCAGCTACTCGAACTTCACCATCCTCGAGAACCTGCGGCACCTCCGGCAACTCAGGCTGGTCGAGAAGACCGGCTCCACGCGCGGCGCACGGTGGCGTCTCGTCGACGGGCGGGTGCCGTGATGGAGGACTCGCGCATCGTGGAATCCTACCACGGAATTCCACGGAATACCTCGGAATACCTCGGAATACCTCGGAATACCTCGGAACAGACTCGGAATCCTCGGAATTCGCAGGAGGGGGTGAGTAGGGTGGGTAACGGTGGTGGAAAGCCCTGGTGTCGGGTGCCAGGCGGCTGCTCGAATCCGGAATCCTGAAGTTAACCGACAACTGCCGCGCTTCGCCGGGGTCGCGACGAGTCGCTTGACCCGTGGCGCGGTGCGGCGACTGACCGACAGGTGACTCTCATGATGGAGATCGGCGACGTGGTGCGGGACATCTTTCGCGCGCTGGGCATTCCCGAGTGGGAGGTCATCGGGATGCCGGTTCCGTTCGATGTCGACGCCGCTGCGAAAGGGCATTCCCGCACCGGCGAAGGAGCGAGCGGCGCGTCCGTCCCGGAGCCGGCGCCGGCGTGCCCGGACGCGGTGGAAGGTGCGCACACCCGCGGGAAGGTGCGGAAGCGCCGGAGGAGAGCGCACAATCCCGTGCCGTAGCGCGGCGGCCGGTGCGGGCGGCCGGGATCTCGGGGCGCGGGGGCTTGTCAGCGGGCGCGCGAGGGCGGATCTTGAGGCCTTCCCCGACCCCGTCAGAACGCCGGAAGAGCATGATGCCGCCGAGCACGCCCGCGAGCGTGGTGGACCTCCGCTCCGACACCGTCACCAGGCCCTCGCCCGAGATGCGCCGCGCCATCGCGGAAGCCGAGGTGGGCGACGCGGTGCTGGGCGACGACCCGACGGTCGCCGAACTGGAGCGCTACGCCGCCGAGCTGCTGGGGAAGGAGCGCGCGCTCTTCTTCCCCAGCGGGATCATGGCGAACACCGCGGCGCTGCTGGTGCTGGCCGAGCCGGGGACCGAGGCGGTGATCGACGCCGGCGGGCACATGCTGAACTGGGAGGAGGGCGCCGTCGCGGCGCTGGGCGGCATCCAGTTCCGCGCGGTGCAGTCGCGCGACGGGCTGCTGCGCACCGAGGAGGTGGCCGAGGCGGTCCGCCCGCCCTCGCCGTACCACCCCCTCACCGCGGTGCTCTGCCTGGAGAACACGCACAACGCCGCGGGCGGCAGGGTGCTGCGGCTGGTGCAGATGGAGGCCCTCGTCCAGCTCGCGCGCGAGCGCGGCGCGAAGGTGCACCTGGACGGCGCGCGCCTGCCCAACGCGCAGGCCGCCACCGGGCTGCCGATGGCCCGCTGGGCGGCGCTCGCCGACACGGTGATGGTCGCGCTCTCCAAGGGGCTGGGCGCGCCGGTGGGTTCCATCCTGGCGGGGAGCGCGGAGCTGATGGAGCGTGCCTGGCGCGTGCGGCGGCGCCTGGGCGGCGGGATGCGGCAGGCCGGCATCCTGGCGGCGGCCGGGCTCTACGCGCTGCGCCACAACCTGGACCGGCTGGAGGAGGACCACCGCCGCGCCGACGCGCTGGCCCGCCGCGCCGCCGCGCTCCCCGGCATCACCGCGCCCAAGCCGCAGAGCAACATCGTGATGCTGGACCTCGACGGCGACGGGCCCGACCCGCAGGCCCTCCTGCGCGGGCTCGAGGAGCGCGGCGTCCGCATGACCCGGTTCGGGCCGCGGCGGCTGCGCGCCGTCACCCACATGGACGTGGACGACGCCGGGATCGACCGCGCCGTGGCGGCGCTCGAGGAGGTCGTCCACGGGGTCGCGGGCCGGCCCTAGAGAAGTTTCCGGGCGCGCGCACAGGACGCTTGCGCGCCGGGACTTGGGGATGTAAACTTTCGGGTGATCTTCGGGAACCGCCCCGCGCGTCCGGTGTACTCACTTCGTCCCACCAGCCAACCCCAGCGAAAGAAGATGATGACTGCCAAGGTCGAGGTCGGCGACGACCGCAAGAAGGCCCTGAACGTGGCCATCGGCCAGATCGAGAAGCAGTACGGGAAGGGCTCGATCATGCGCATGGGGATCAACGGCCCCATGATCCGGGTCAGCGCGATCCCGACGGGCGCCATCAACCTGGACGCGGCCATCGGCATCGGCGGGATCCCGCGCGGGCGGATCACCGAGGTCTACGGGCCCGAGTCGTCGGGGAAGACCACGCTCTGCCTGCACGTGATCGCCAACGCGCAGAAGGCGGGGGGGATCGCGGCGTTCATCGACGCCGAGCACGCGCTCGACATCGAGTACGCCCGCAAGCTGGGGGTGGACGTCGACAACCTGCTGGTGTCGCAGCCCGACACGGGCGAGCAGGCGCTGGAGATCGCCGAGGTGCTGGTGCGCTCCAACGCGCTGGACGTGATCGTGATCGACTCGGTGGCCGCGCTGGTGCCGCGCGCCGAGATCGAGGGCGAGATGGGCGACAGCCACGTGGGGCTGCAGGCGCGGCTGATGAGCCAGGCGCTGCGCAAGCTCACCGGCGCCATCAACCGCTCGCAGACCACGGTGATCTTCACCAACCAGATCCGCGAGAAGATCGGCGTGATGTTCGGCAACCCGGAGACGACCACCGGCGGGCGCGCGCTCAAGTTCTACGCGTCGCTCCGCATCGACATCCGGCGCATCGGCAGCATCAAGGACAAGGAGCAGCTGGTCGGCAACAAGACGCGCGCCAAGATCGTCAAGAACAAGGTGGCGCCGCCGTTCAAGCAGGCCGACTTCGACATCATGTTCAACGTCGGGATCGACCACTACGGGATCATCGTGGACCTGGCGGTGGAGAACGACGTGATCCAGAAGTCGGGCGCGTGGTTCTCGTACGGCGACGTGCGGCTGGGGCAGGGGCGCGAGAACGCGAAGGCGTTCCTCCAGGAGAACCCCGACCTGGCGGCGGCGATCGAGGCCAAGGTCAAGGAGGTGCTCGGCATCCGCGGCGTCGCCGCGGCCGCCGACGGCGACGGCGGGGCCTCCGCGTTCGACTGAGCGCGGCGCTCCTCCGGGATGAAAACCGGCCCCTCTTCCGACGCGTTCGGAGGAGGGGCCGGCGTTTAGCACCTGAACCCGAAACAGCAAAGCCTCACGCAGAGTCGGCAGAGGTAGCAGAGTTGACCGCTGTTCTCTGCTTACTCTGCTGACTCTGCTGACTCTGCTGACTCTGCTGACTCTGCTGACTCTGCGTGATCCTGCTGACTCTGCGTGATCCTGAAGGCGTTTTTCCGTACGAGCGGAGAGCGGGACGAACTCAGCGAGGGAGGTCACGGGGAGCCGGGAGCCGTCCTCTCCACGCGATCCTTGACGGTCCGAGGGGAAGGTGCTAGATATCCAGCATAGTGCTAGATATCTAGCACTGCGTCGGAGCCCCGGCACCCCGCAACCCGTCCGCGACCATGCGCCTGCTGAACACCTTCGCCCCGCTCGCCGTCCTCCTCGGCGTGGCTGCCCCCTCGCCGGACGTTCGCGCCCCGGCTCCGGCGGCGGCCGCGGAGACCGTGCAGGACACGGCCATCCAGGGGACCTGGACCCTCACCCTCCGCGCGGGCGAGGCTCCTCACCTGAACTTCCAGTGGGGCACCTCCAACTGGGGGAACTCCGTGGAGCTCGCGGAGCTGCGCGGGCTCGCCGACGCCCAGGCCAGGTCGGCCGCGCCGGCGCCGGTCGCCTTCCGGCTGGAGCGGGAGGCGGGGACCTTCGAGATGGAGGGCGTCTTCCGCGAGGGGCGCGGCACCGGGTTCTTCCGCTTCCGCCCCAACCGCGCCTTCCGCGGCACCCTGGCCGCCCTCGGGGTGCGCGGCACCGAGCGCATCGGCGACCGGGAGCTCATGGTCCTGGCCCTCTCCCGGGCGTCCTCGGCGAACGTGCGGGAGCTGGCTTCCCTGCTGGGTGCGCTAAGCTCGCAGCAGGTGGTGGAGCTCTCCATCCACGGCATCACCCCGGCGTACGTGCGCGAGGTGCGCTCGCTGGGGATCTCCGGGGCCGACACCCCGGCGGGGGTCGTCGAGCTGCGCATCCACCGCATCAGCGCGGCCTACGTGCGCGAGCTGGCGGAGCTGGGGTACCGCGACCTCTCGCGCGGGATGCTCCTCCAGATGGGGATCCACGGGGTCGGCGCCCGGCAGGTCCGGGAGCTGCGCGAGCTGGGCTACCGCGACCTCACGCCCCAGCAGCTGGTCATGCTGCGCATCCACGGCATCACGCCGGCGCACATCCGCCACATGCGCGAGGGCGGCTTCACCGACTTGACGCCCGAGGCGCTGGTGGAGCTCAAGATCCACAACGTCACCCCCGAGTACGTGCGGGAGCTGGCCGCGCTGGGCTACCGCGACCTCCCCCGCTCCACCCTGATGCAGATGGGGATTCACCGGGTGACGCCCGCCTTCATCCGCCAGCTGCGCAGCGAGGGGCACGGGGACCTCAGCCCCCAGGCGCTCATCGAGAGGCGGATCTTCGGCGCCGACGGGCGGCCCGGGCGCGGGGGCCGGCGCCGGGGGAGCTGAACGGAGCCTTTCTACTCCCTTTCGCCAGGAGCGTCCTCCTCGCCGCCCCAGCCGCCGGAGTTTCCGGCGGCCGGGGCGTTTCGTATCATTCCGCTTCGGCCAGGCCCGTTCGGGGGTGAAATCCAGAAATGTCTCACGCAGAGCAGCAGAGTCAGCAGAGAACCCCACTGTTTTCTGCTGACTCTGCTGCTCTGCGTGATCCCCAAGGTGTTCGTATGAGCGAAGAGCGGGAGTACCTGCTGGGGGTAAACGACGGGGAGCTGGAGCGGCTCGGGTTCCAGCACCAGGTGTGGAGCGCGCAGGCGGCGTCGGCATGGGAGCGCGCGGGGTTCGGGCCCGGGCACGCGCTGCTGGACGTGGGGTGCGGGCCCGGGTACGCGACGCTCGACCTGGCGCGGCTGGTGGGCGCGGCGGGGCGGGTGCACGGGGTGGACCTCTCGGAGCGCTTCGTGGCCCACGTGCGCCGCCAGGCCGCGGCGCGCGGGCTCCAGGGCGTGACCGCGGAGGTGGGCGACGTGACGGCGCTCGACCTCCCCGAGGCCTCCTTCGACGGCGCGTGGTCGCGCTGGGTGCTCTGCTACCTGCGCGACCCCGGGGCGGCGGTGCGGGGCGTGGCGCGCGCGCTCCGGCCCGGCGCCGCCTTCGTGGTGCAGGACTACATGAAGTACGGGGGCGTGCTGGTGGCGCCCGAGGACCCCGCGTTCGACCGGGTGTTCGCGGCCATGATGGCGTCGTGGCGCGCCTCCGGCGGCGACCCGCACCTGGGGGCGCGGCTTCCGGCGCTCATGGAGCAGGCCGGGCTCAGGGTGGTGCACGTGGAGACGCTGGTGCGCACCGGGCGGCCGGGCTCGGGAGTGTGGGAGTGGCCGCGCACCTTCTTCACCAACTTCCTCCCCACGCTCGTCTCCAACGGCTTCCTCACCCGGGCCGACGCGGACGAGTTCGACGCCCGCTGGGCCGAGCGCGAGCGCGACCCGGGCGCCTTCTTCTCCACGCCGCCGATGGTGGAGGTGATCGGGGTGAAGCGCTGAGGCGGGACGGGAGAAGGCGGGTCCGGGCGCGGCTTCGCGCCCGGACCTCCGCCGTCACAGCCCGCAGGAGCTGCCGTAGTGGCACGACATCTCGCAGGTGGCCTCGCACGTGTCGTAGCACGTGACCGCGCACGCCGACACACAGTTGGACGGGCAGCTGTTCCACGAGCAGTCCACGGCGGTGTCGCACACCCGGTAGTCCGTGTACTGGGCGTGCCCGCGCACCGTCCCGCGCGGCGCCTTCTCGTCTTCGGCCACCTCGAAGCTGTCGACCTTCAGCTCTTCGACGTCCAGCTTCAGCTTCCGCATGGTTCCTCCTCGCCTGGGTGAATGCCGGGCCGGGTGATCTGGACCGCTCCCGCGCACCGGTACGGGGGAGCGGCCGGCCGGCGGGAAAAGGATGTAGCCGCTCACACGGGCGGCGGCCCACACGTAACCCGCCACCGCTCGGGAAACGAAAATCCGCGTGGCTCCCTGCTGCCGGGGCTCGGTTCCGGTGGAGAGGGCGCGGGGTGCCGTCACGCTGGCCCGGCTCCTGCACCCCGCGACAAACCTGTTTCGCGGCGGGGAACTCGTGCAGCGGGAGGGAGTCATGGCGGATCTCGGGCGCAAGGTGATGTGGAGCGTGGTGGGCGGCGCCACCGCGAAGGCGGTGCGCAAGGCCACCCGCAACGCGCTCCACGACGAGGTGGGCAAGCCCAAGCTGCCGCGCCCCGTGCGCCGCAAGCGCGGGCTGGCCCCGGCGCTCGCCTTCGCGGTCGGCGCCGCGGCGCTCTACGCGCTGGCGGACGTGCTCTGGGAGCAGGCGCGCGACTCGGCCAGCGCGCGCTGATTCGAGGACGGTCGGGCGAAGCGCGGTGGGAGAGGTAGGCGCACTCTCCCACCGCGCTTCGATCAAGGTGCCGGCTTCGACCGATATGATGTGCAGCAACTCGCCCGCACCGTCCGGGTACGTCTACTCCTACTACGACCGGAGTACGTCCTGCCCCGCCTATTCCCCGACCAGCTTCAACACCATCAGCATCAAGGTGCCGGGCTATCAGGAGACAGTGTGCGGCACTTCGCCGATTCCCTCCAACTACGTGGTCATCGCCTACGATCGGAGTCCATACTGCCCGTTCTACTCCCCTACCTCGACCAACACGAAGATCATTCAGCGGGTGTGATGCGCCGGGAGCCGGAGGCGGCGGAGCGTGGCCGCCGCCGCCCCGGTTCCGAGGACGGGCGGAGAGGGAGGCCGCGCGCGGTCTCCCTCTCCGCGTCCGGTCTCGCCTCCCAAGCCCGGTCGCCACTCCCGCGAGACCGGCGGAGGCGGGGAGCGGATGACGCACCGTGTGGCAGGGCTGTCCCGGATTCTACGGGGGCGGTGCGAGGCACGACACCGCGTTCCGGAGGCTTTCGGTCCCGGTCCGGCACGGTTTCGGGCGAGGTGAGCCACGGAGGTTCGAAGAGGCATGCCGATTGCCCGGCTCGGGTCGCCGCTGCGCCGTTCGGGTACTCTCTCCGAAGCCGATTCCACCGCCGCGCGACGCGGCGGACGGAGGCACCCCATGAAAGCACGGACACCGTCGGCCGCCGCCGGGGGCGCGACCAGCGCCGGGACCCTCTCGCTGGTGCGGCGGCACGTCCGCGACCTCCTCCAGAAGTCTCCCGCCTTCCGGGAGCTGCCACCCGGCAAACAGCGCCGCCTCGCCGACGACATGGTAAAGGTCGCCAGCCTCCTGGCCGAGCCCGCGGGGATCCGGATCGACCAGGTGCGCGCGATGTCCGCCGACGCCGAAAAGTTCGTTGCCAAAGTCGACTTTCCCGCCTTCGTGGGTGCGCTTATCAACTCCGTCTTCGAGGCCGTCGTCGAAAGCAGCATCGAGCAGATGAAGGCGTTCGCGGAGTTGGTGGCCGGCGTGGCGAAGTCGCTCGACCGGTTCGTCGACGACAACGCGTCGGCGGACCAGGGGCACGACTGGCTGGCGAGCTCCTATCCCGACCTGTTCGAGCTGGACCTGGAGCCCGGGTGCGATGGCAAGCCATGCCTGCGGCTGCGCGGGGGAGTGGACGGGAAGCGGGCTCTCGCGCGCGTCAACCGGCTCCCGATCGTGGGCGGTCCCCTGCGGAGCCTGGACGGCGACGCCGTCGAGAAGAAGCTGGTCCCCGCCGCGCGCCGGCTCGCTACCTCCCGGCAGCAGCTCCTCGCCACGATGGTGCTGATGGGGATCAACCGCATCGTGGTGACGGACGGGTTCATCTCCGCCAGGCTGGAGTTCGCAGCCCGGGCGCACCGGTGATCCGGATCTGAGGATCGGCGCAGCTTCCCTTCGAAGGGCGCCGTCCGGCCGCAGAGGCCGGGCGGCGCTCCGTCGTTCGGGAGGGTCCCGTGCTTGCGCGCTCCCGGCCCGCCCGTATTCTTCCCCGCCATGCGTATCGTGCTTCAGCGGGTCTCCCGCGCGTCGGTGACGGTGGGCGGGCGCGTGACGGGCGAGATCGGCCGCGGGCTGCTCCTGCTGGCCGGCTTCACCGACGCGGACACCGGCGAGGCGCTGGCCTGGATGGCGAAGAAGGTGGTGCAGCTGCGCATCTTCCCCGACGACGAGGGGAAGATGAACCGCTCGGTGGAGGAGGCGGACGGCGCGCTCCTGGTGGTCTCGCAGTTCACCCTCTACGGCGACGCGCGCAGGGGGAACCGGCCCAGCTTCATCGACGCCGCGCGGCCCGAGGTGGCGATCCCGCTGTACGAGCGCTTCGTGGAGCTGCTGCGCGCCACGGGCCGCCCCGTGGAGACCGGCGAGTTCGGCGCGATGATGGACGTGGAGCTGGTCAACGACGGCCCCGTCACCCTGGTCCTGGAGCGCTGACCCCACATGACGGAGCCGCGGACGCCCCCGCCGATCATCCTGGCCTCGCAGTCGCCGCGGCGCGCGGAGCTGATCGCGCGGCTGGAGCTCACCTTCGACGTGCTCCCCGCCGACATCGACGAGAGCTACCGGGAGGGCGAGACCCCGCCCGCGCACGCCGAGCGCCTGGCGCGCGAGAAGGCGCAGGCGATCGCGAAGACGCACCCGCACGCGCTGGTGGTCGGCTCCGACACCATCGTGGTGGTGGACGGCGACGTGCTCGGCAAGCCGCGCGACCGGGCGCACGCGGTGGAGATGCTCCGGCGCCTCTCCGGGCGGGAGCACGAGGTGTGCACGGGCGTGGCGGTGGCGCGCGGCGAGCGCGTGGAGAGCGGGCTGGAGCGCGTGCGCGTGCGCTTCCGCGCGCTGGACGAGCGCGCCTGCGAGGAGTACGTCGCCACCGGCGAGCCGATGGACAAGGCCGGCGCCTACGGCATCCAGGGCTTCGGCTCGGCGATCGTCGAGGGGATCGAGGGCGACTACTTCGCGGTGATGGGGCTGCCCGTCGTGCGCATGCTGCGCCTCTTCGAGCGCCACGGCTGGCGCTACGGCTTCGGGCGGCTGGAGCATTCCTCGTAACGGAGGGCAAAATGGGAAACGATAATTCTGATCATCTGGCTACTCGAGTTCTCGCATCAGAGGGTGTCCGGTCGCTTCTAACAGAGAACGCCCTTCTGAAATTGTGCGAGAAGTTTGGATGGGCAGCCGTCAACGGAGCACTGTATTCCGATCCTGCGACTGGCAAGTCACGCGAGCTCGATGTCGTGGCAGAGCGGAGGTGGATAAGGAAAGGCCCAGATCGTCTGCTGCACGTTTACGTTCTCGTAGAATGCAAGTCATTGTCAGGATATCATCTGGTGTTTCCGCGTGTAGAGGCGAGCAAGCTCCGAATTCAACCGTATATCGCATGGCTTGAAGAGTTGGAACCTCACCGTATGCAGTTTTTCCGTGAGTTGAGCACTGAACTCGACGAGAAGGTGGCGAACGAGTTGTGTGACAAATCCGTTGACTATCTTTTGTCATTAGTCTGGGACAATGGACCATTGTCAGAAAGCGATCTAAGTCCTATCCGTGCTAGGAACGTTGCAACTACGTTTCGAGAGACCAATACCAAAACGGACAAGGAGATGGATAGTTCGGTAATTTGGAAGGCTCTTTCTTCCCTGAATTCTGCTATATCTGCACTTACTACCATGGAGATTGCAGATGCTGTAAAGTTTTCGGCTATTTTCCTTAAGCTACAAGTGTCGTCTGGAACCGACTCGGCTACGGCAGTGAAGGGTGCTCTGGATTTAGGAGTGAGCGAGAGAAGTGTATACCATCCAATTCTCGTCGTCGAAGCTCCGATTTGGACGCTTGAACATGATCAACTTGTGCCTGCGGAACACGTTCGGTTAGTCCAACAAAGGGCGGCGCGCGGTGCAATAGGATGGATCGATATTGTTGCTGCTACCTATGCAGAGACGTTCCTCAGAAATGTCACTACGCACTATCGGCGCCTGTTGAAGAAGGCGGGGGCTTTCCCTCTAAGAAAGGGCCAAAGAGTGACCATGCTTAGTATCGAATTCCCAGATCTTTCACCCGAAGCAGGCGCACGCGGATGATCCTCGCCATCGACCAGGGGACCACCGGCACCACCTGCCTCGCCATCGACCGCGAGGGGCAGGTGCGAGGGCGGGCGTACAGCGAGTTCACGCAGCACTTCCCGCGGCCCGGCTGGGTGGAGCACGACGCCGAGGAGATCTGGGAGGTGACCCGCCGCGCCGCCAAGGTGGCCGCGGCCGCCGCGGGCACCAGCCTGGACGAGCTCGCCGGCATCGGCATCACCAACCAGCGCGAGACGATCGTGCTGTGGGAGCGCGAGACCGGGCGTCCCGTGCACCACGCCCTGGTCTGGCAGGACGGCCGCACGGCCGACGTCTGCCGCCGGCTCAAGGAGGAGGGGCACGAGGAGGAGGTGCGCGGCCGCACCGGGCTCGTCATCGACCCCTACTTCAGCGCCACCAAGCTGGCCTGGCTGCTGGACCACGTCCCCGGCGCCCGCCGCCGCGCCGAGGCCGGCGAGCTGGCGGCGGGGACCATCGACACCTGGCTGGTGTGGAAGCTCACCGGCGGGCGCCTGCACCTCACCGACCGCACCAACGCCTCGCGCACCCTCCTCTACTCCCTGGACGGCGACGCCTGGGACCCGGCGCTCCTCGACCTCTTCGGCGTCCCCGCGGCCGTGCTCCCGGAGATCCGCCCCTCGAGCGAAGTCTACGGCGCCACCGACGGCGCCGCCTTCGGGGGCGAGGCGCCGATCGGGGGGATCGCGGGCGACCAGCAGGCGGCGCTCTTCGGGCAGGGGTGCTGGCGGGCGGGGGAGGGGAAGAACACCTACGGCACCGGCGCCTTCCTCCTGGTGCACACCGGCGGCGAGCGCGTGCCGTCGCGCCACGGGATGCTCACCACGGCGGCGTGCGGGCCGCGCGGGGAGCGGGCTTACGCGCTGGAAGGCTCCATCTTCATCGCGGGAGCCGCGGTACAGTGGCTGCGTGACGGGCTGGGGATCGTCGCCGCGGCGGAGGAGACCGAGGCGCTGGCGCGCTCGCTCGGCTCCAACGACGGCGTCTACTTCGTCCCCGCCTTCACGGGGCTGGGGGCGCCGCACTGGGAGCCGCGGGCGCGGGGGACGCTGTTCGGGCTCACCCGCGGCACCACGCGGGCGCACCTGGCGCGGGCGGCGCTGGAGGCCATGGCCTTCTCCACCCGCGACGTGGTGGAGGCCATGGAGGGCGACGCCGGGGTGCGCATGCCCGAGCTACGGGTGGACGGCGGCGCCGCGGCCAACGACTGGCTGATGCAGTTCCAGGCCGACGTGCTGGGGGTGCCCGTCCGCCGCCCGGCGATGGTGGAGATCACGGCGCGCGGCGCGGCCGGGCTGGCGGGGCTCGCCACCGGCTTCTGGGCCGCCCCGGAAGACTTCGCCGCCGCGCGCCCCGAGGAGGCCGTCTTCACCCCCGCGGCGGACGAGCGCGCCCGCGCGTCCGCGCTGGCGGGGTGGCGCCGCGCGGTGGAGGCGGCGCGCCACTGGGCCCAGGGAGAAACGTCATGAAGAGGCTCGTGCCGCTGTTCTGCTGCCTGCTCCTCGCCGGCTGCGCCACGCTCGGGGGCGGGCGCCAGGAGCGCCCCCGGCCGCGCGACCGCTTCTTCGCCGAGGACAAGCTGCAGCACTTCTTCGTCTCGTTCCTGGTCACCAGCCTCTCGGCCAGCGGCGCGCGCGCCGCGGGGATGGACGCCGACGCCAGCCTGCTGGTGGGCGCGGGGACCGGCGTGGCCGTGGGCCTGGCCAAGGAGCTGAACGACCTGCGCACCGAGGGCGAGACGGGCTCCTTCCTGGACTTCGTCTGGGACCTGGGCGGCGTGGGCGCGGCCACGGTCGTGGTGAAGCAGTCGCGGTAGCGATGGCCGTTCCCGCTCCCTCGACCGTCCCCGAAGTCCCCGCGCGCCTCTCGCTCGGCGGCAACACCACCGAGGCGCGCGCCCGCGTGATCGAGCGCACGGCGGCCTGGCGGCACGCGTCGGCCGCGCGGCAGCTCGCCTGGTGGCTGCTGATCCCCGTGGTCGGGATCATACCGCCGCACTTTCCCTGGATTTTGGCGGTGCTCGCCATCGGCGGGATGCGCGCGTGGAGCCGGCTGCGCGAGTACCGCACGCTGGTCTCCCTGCACGGCCCCTGCCCGAAGTGCGGCACCGAGCAGGACTATTCCGAGCTGGGGCGGATGAAGGAGCCCTACCACACCGTCACCTGCGCCAGTTGCCGCTGGGACCTGCGCGTGGAGGTGGCGCGGGCGGCGGCCACCACCTGAGTCGAGGGAGAAAAGGGGCTGGGAGGCTGGCTGAGATCGAGACTTGCCCCGGGTTGGTCTTGCCCTATTTTGTAGGGCGAGGAGGTGGAGCATGGATCAACTGACCGGCCTGCTGGGCTCCGAAGTGCGAGCGAAGCTCGTGGTCCATTTCGTCGTGCACCCGGAGTCGCGGCTCGGCACGCGCTCCCTCGCTCGCCACATCGGCGTGCCGGGGAAGAGGTCGCTCCAGATCGAGCTCGACCGGCTGGTGGAGCTGGGGCTGCTGGAACGCCGGCGCGAGGGGCGGGAGGTGCTCGTCTCGCGCAACTGGGACCATCCTCAATGGAAGGCCCTCACTTCCCTCGTGCAGGAGTACGCGCCTACCCTGGTTCTGCAGGACGCGCTGGCCGACGTTCCCGGGCTGAAGGCGGCGTTCATCTTCGGTTCGTTCGCGCGCGGCGACGCACGGCCGGACAGTGACATCGACCTGTTCCTGTACGGGGACGACATTCCCGATCGGGAGTTGGGCAAGGCGATACTTGAAGCGGCGGTCGTTCTTGACCGCCCTCTGGACGCGAAGTGGTACGATTCGCAGAAGTTCCGACGCGATGCACAGCCCGGAGCCAGCTTCCTGCCGCGGGCTTTACAGGGCCCCAAGCTCTGGCTCGCGGGTTCTCCCGCGGATCTCCCTGACACTGCCGCAGCGGCGTGAACAAGCGCATCCAAAACCTCCTTGACCTGGGACATCTGGTGCACGATGCGGCACCGGACGAAGAAATCGTGGGCCTCTGGGGGCACGCGCTTGAAGCGTACGATGATATGTGTCTCGCGAACCGCGCGCCCGCTCGCCGCCTTCTGTCGGCGTACGATGCGGGACGGGTGGCGGCCCTGGCTGTCGTGAGGGCGGCTAACCTGCGCGTGCGGGCGCGTAACCACCATGAGATGACGTTCACCGCGGCGGGATTCTTGGCGGGCGAGGAGGTTGCGGACCTCGTGCAGAAGTTTCAAAAGCTGCGGCTGCAGCGCATCGAGATGGAGTACGGGTGGAAGGAAAAGGCTTCGCCCGATGACGTGGAGCGGGCGATTTCCAAATTGCGCCTCCTCCTCGCCCACGCAGTCCGCTCGATTGGCGAGCAGCGGCCCGCACTCCAGGGCACGATCGAGCCGCCCGCGTAGCCAACTCGATCCGCGCAGGCTCCATCACGGTCACGCTGCCGAGACCGTGGACAGTCGGCGCGGAGTGTTTGTCAATTAAAGTGTTGACAAACTGTGGTAACGGAAGTACTCTGTCTCGGCGGCGGTTTTTCCGATCACCGGGTGACGAGGAGGAGCGACGATGGGCGGCGGGCAGCAGGAGCTCACGGGGCCGGACCTCACGCGGGGCGTCCCGCTGGACGACCTGGAAGACGGCGGGATGCTGCAGGGGCACGCCCTGGGCGAGCCGGTGCTGGTGGCGCGGCGGGGGACGGAGCTGTTCGCCATCGACGCGCTCTGCACGCACTACGGGTACGCGCTGGTGGACGGCATCCTGGTGGGCGACACCGTGCGCTGCCCCGGCCACCACGCCTGCTTCGACCTGCGCACGGGCGAGGCGGTGCGCGCCCCCGCGCTGCGCCCGGCCTCGTGCTGGGAGGTGGAGCTGCGCGAGGGGCGCGTCTTCGTCACCGCGAAGCGCGGGGCGGGCAACCCCGTCCCCGCCTCGGTCCCGCCCGAGCCCCCGCGCTCGGTCGTGATCGTCGGCGCGGGCGCGGCGGGGAGCGCGGCAGCCGAGATGCTGCGCCGCGAGGGCTATCAGGGCCCCGTCACCCTGGTCGACGCGGGCGAGGACGCGCCGTACGACCGGCCCAACCTGTCGAAGGACTACCTGGCGGGGACGGCGCCCGAGGAGTGGATCCCCCTCTGGCCGCGCGAGTGGTACGACGAGCAGCGGATCGACCTGGTGCTGGGCTCGCGCGTGGGCCGCATCGAGGTGGAGGAGAAGCGCGTGCGGCTGGTGAACGGCAGGACAATCGAGTACGGCGCGCTCCTGCTGGCCACCGGCTCCGAGCCCGTGCGCCTGCCGGTGGTCACCCGCGGCCTGGCGCACGTGCACTACCTGCGCACCCTGGCCGACAGCCGCGCCATCATCCGCGCCGCCGAGGGCGCCCGGCGCGCGGTGGTGGTGGGCTCCAGCTTCATCGGGCTGGAGGTGGCGGCGTCGCTCCGGGCGCGGGGGATCGAGGTGGACGTCGTGTCGCACGAGGAGGAGCCGCTGGGCCACATCATGGGCCCCGAGGTCGGCCGCTTCGTCCGCGCGCTGCACGAGGAGCACGGCGTGCGCTTCCACCTGCGCGAGTCGGTGGCCGGGGTCGACGAGAAGACGGTGGCGCTCAAGGGCGGCGGCGCGCTCGAGGCCGACCTGGTGGTGGTGGGGATCGGCGTGCGCCCGGGCGTGGCGCTGGCGACGTGGGCGGGGCTGGCGGTGGAGAACGGCGTGGTGGTCGACGAGTACCTGCGCACCAGCGCGCCGGGGGTCTGGGCCGCGGGCGACGTGTGCCGCTGGCCGGACCCGTGGACGGGGCAGCGCATCCGCTCCGAGCACTGGGTGGTGGGCCAGCGCCAGGGGCAGACCGCCGCGCGCAACATGCTGGGGCGCAAGGAGAAGTTCGCGGCCGCCCCCTTCTTCTGGAGCGTGCACTACGACGTGGTGATCAACTACGTGGGTCACGCCGAGAAGTGGGACGCCATCGAGGTGGACGGCAGCCTGGAGGCGCGCGACTGCACCGTCACCTATCGCTCGGGGGGAAAGCCGCACGCCGTCGCCACCGTCTCGCGCGACCGCGCCTCGCTGCGCGCCGAGGACGCGATCGAGCGCGGCGACCTGGCGGCGCTGGAGGCCGTGGTTTCGCCCCGGCTCGGGGCGGCGGCGGGAGCATAAGTCCTTTAGTCCTTAGTGTTTTAGTCCTTAGTAACGGCGGATCGTCCGCCGGAGGAGGCGCACTAAAACACTAAGGACTAAGCACTAAGGACTCAGCACTTGGCACTTGGCACTTAGCACTTAGCACTTCAACCCAGGATCCCGATGATCTTCTCCAACACGCCCCTGGCGGAACGGACGGACGAGGTACACGAGCGCCGGCTCTTCGACACAGACCTGGAGATGCGCGTGCTGGTGCGCCGGCAGCTGGAGCTGCTGGGCGAAGACCCGGAGCGCGACGGCCTGCTGCGCACCCCCGAGCGGGTGGCGAAGTCGCTGGCGTGGCTCACGGGCGGGTACGCCATGGACGTGGCCGACGTGGTGGGCGGGGGCGTCTTCGAGGAGGCGCACGACTCGATGGTGATGGTGCGCGACGTGGAGATGTACTCCCTCTGCGAGCACCACCTCCTCCCGTTCTTCGGGAAGGTGCACGTGGCCTACGTCCCCGACGGGCGGATCGTCGGCCTCTCCAAGCTGCCGCGCATCGTGGACGTCTTCGCGCGCCGCCTCCAGGTGCAGGAGCGCCTCACCGAGCAGATCGCCGACGCCATCGAGGAGGTGCTGCGGCCGCGCGGCGTGGGCGTGGTGATCGAGGCCGCGCACCTGTGCATGATGATGCGAGGCGTCGAGAAGCAGAACTCGAAGACGCTCACCAGCGCGCTCCGCGGCGTGTTCCGCGACGACCCGCGCACCCGCGACGAGTTCCTGCGCCTGGCCCACGGCACGCGCCGGTAGACGACTTACCCGGCCGGGCGGAGGCGGCGGAAAGCCGGAGCGGCCATGGCCGCGGAGGGCGCGTGTCTTGCATATGTCAATAAAGACATTGACATAGTGTAGAAATAGTCGGGCAGCGGCGGCACGTCCGTGCCGCCGCCGGGGCGCGCCGCGGCCGGCGTGGCGCCCGCGCTCTCGTACCGCTTGCCACGCCTGCACGTGTGGCCGGGCTCGCCGGCCGGGGGGTTCTCATGCGGGTCTCAGGCTTTCGTCCGCTCGTGATGGCCGCCGCGTCGGCGGCGCTGGCCGTGGCCGCGGCGTGCAGCGCGCGGGACATCCTCCAGCCGGGCTCCGATGCGGCGGCCGCGAAGGCGGGCGTGGACATCCGGGCCGTGGCGGAAGGCCGGCAGGTCTTCCGCTTCGACGACTTCGGCGACTGGCGGTTCTGGACCGACACGCTCCGCCTGAACGACCTGGTGGAGACGGTGCCGCCGCGGCTGGCGCTCCAGCTCGGGCTCAAGGTCGACGTCGACGCCGTGCCGCCCGACGTCCTCGCCGCCGTCCTCGCGAACCCGGCGCTGCTGGACGACCCCGCGGTCACCCGCTCCCTGCTGCAGCTCGACGCGGTCGTCGGGGTGAGGGCGCAGGTCTCGGGCGACCAGGTCACGCGCATCGGCATCACCTGCGCGCTCTGCCACTCCAGCGTCGACAACTCGGCCGCGCCGGGGATCGGGCACCGGCTCGACGGGTGGCCGAACCGCGACCTGGCGGTGGGCACCATCGTCTCGCTCACGCCGGGGCTCCCCGACGCGCTGCGGCCGACGTACGCCTCGTGGCCCGCCGGCTTCTACGACGCGCGCTTCAACTTCGACGGCATCAGCGACCCGACGCTCATCCCGCCCGCCTACGGCCTGGCCGGCGTGGGGCTGGAGACGTACACGGGCGAGGGGCCGATCTCGTACTGGAACGCCTACGTGGCGGTCACGCAGATGCACGGGAAGGGCTCCTTCTCCGACCCGCGGCTGGGCGTCAGCATCGTGGTGCCGCCGCAGGAAGACCAGGTGAAGGGCAAGCTCCCGGCGCTGCGCGCCTACCAGCACGCGCTCGAGGCGCCCGCGCCGCCGGCCGGCAGCTTCGACCCGGCGGCCGCGGCGCGCGGCAGGGTGGTGTTCGCGGGGCGCGCCCGCTGCGCCTCGTGCCACTCCGGGCCGAACTTCACCGACGGGAACCTGCACGCGCCCGCGGAGACGGGGATGGACCCCACGCACGCCGAGCGGAGCACCACCAAGCAGTACCGCGCCACGCCGCTGCGGGGGCTGTGGCACCGCCCGCCCTACTTCCACGACGGGAGCGCGGCCACCCTGCAGGGCGTGGTGAACCACTACGACGGCTATCTCGGCCTGGGGCTCACCGCGGCCCAGAAGGCGGACCTGGTCGAGTACCTGAAGTCGCTCTAATTAGCCGCTGGCGCCTGGAATGGAACGGCCCCGGCCCGCACATCCACGGGCCGGGGCCGTTCTGCATCGGATCCACTCGTATCGGGGTGAATATTCAGCGCGCAGTTTACATCAGGAAAAACGGTGTCATCCTGAGGGAGCGTCCGCACGGAAGTTATTTCCGCACCAGAGGTTGGACGCGACCGAAGGATCTACTCCCCGTGTCTGGTGGCCGGCGATCGTGCGCAGAAGCCGGCCTCGCGCGGGGGTGAGTAGATCCTTCGGTCGCCGCCGGACATCGGTGTGGGGGCAAGTCCGCCGCAGCGGCTCCCTCAGGATGACCATCTCTTCGCACGATCGGTCTCGGAATCTGACCCGCAGATCGGCATTACTCGGGGACTGGCGGCGGCCGGGAGGAATCGACTTCCTCCGCCAGGAGGGGAGCGGGCACCGGCGCCTCCGCGCGCAGGCGGGCGAAGTTCCGCTGCAGCTCGCGGAAGGCGTCGGGCTGCACGCTCAGCTTTCCCCAGAGCGGGTGGTCCATCGCCACCAGCAGGAAGAGCATCAGCCCGAACATCGCGCCCATCATCCCCGTGAGCAGCAGCTGCGTCCGCACGCGGTCCATGTGGAAGAAGCAGGCGAAGCCGAGCGTGATGACGCCGCCCACCAGGATCACCATCCAGGTGACGGCGCCGATCCCCTGCTCGCCCAGGAAGAGCCGCACCCCGCGCGCGTCGAGCAGCTCGTCCAGCGCCTCCAGCAGCTCGGGGTGGATGCGCTCTTCGGCCGGCGTGGTGGGCTGGAAGGTGTGGATCTCCCGCGCCAGCTCGTCCACCGTCCGCCAGGTTGCCGCGCTCGTCTCGCCGTGCCGGCTGGCGGGCCACTCGTCGCGAATCACGCTGTCCACGTACCCGCTCAGGTCCTCCATCAGGTGCGCGCGCGGCGCGGGCTGGACCGCGTCCAGGGCGCGGAACATGTCGTCGGCGGCGTTGGCCTCGGTGAGCACCGCCGCCTCCACCTCGCCGTAGTCCTCCTGCACCGCCACCACCATCAGCGCCAGCGCCACCGCGTACAGCACGCCGATGAAGGCGTGGAGCGCCGCCGCGGGCCCGTTGTCGTCGCGCGTCATCGTCCACCCCAGGCGGCGGACGAGGAGCACGCCCGCCGCCGCGAGCGCCACCCCGCAGCCGATGAACATCGCGCACAGCAGCCAGAGCGGAAGGTCGTAGAGCCAGTGCATGGGACCGGAGAGGAGGATCGGGGAAATCGGGCGGAAGATGGAGCGGCCAACATTCTATGCGTCCGCGCCTCCGTGCGCACGATTTTCTTCTTCCCTCCCCGCCCGGTGTGGCGAAACATTTGTAGTACCGTACATTCCCGGCGCAGCCGCATTCCCGGGCGGCGCTCGCCGTGCCGGGGGCGCGACTTTCTCCGCCCGCCGCCGTCCTTTCGAGGCGCGGCGGGACGGACGGAATCGATGGACCATCACCCGGATGGAGGTGCCAGATGCCGTTCACGCTTCCCGACCTGCCCTACCCGTTCGACGCGCTCGAGCCGCACATCGACGCGCGGACGATGGAGATCCACCACGACCGGCACCACAAGACGTACGTCGACAACCTGAACGCCGCGCTGGAGAAGCACCCCGAGTTCGACGCCGGCGGCGACGTCGACGAGCTCATGCGCCGCATCAACGAGGTCCCCGAGGACATCCGCACCGCGGTGCGCAACAACGGCGGCGGCCACGCCAACCACTCGCTCTTCTGGACCATCATGAAGCGGGACGGCGGCGGCGAGCCCTCGGGCCGCCTGGCCGAGGCGATCGAGCGCGACCTGGGCGGCTATGCGCAGCTCAGGCAGCAGCTCGTCGACGCCGGCAAGGCGCGCTTCGGCAGCGGCTGGGCGTGGCTGGTCGTCGGCGGCGACGGGCGGCTGCAGGTGACCCACACCGCCAACCAGGACTCGCCGCTGATGGAGGGGAACACCCCGATCCTGGGGATCGACGTGTGGGAGCACGCCTACTACCTCAAGTACCAGAACAAGCGCCCCGACTACCTGGACGCCTGGTTCAACACTGTGAACTGGGACGAGGTGGCCGCCCGCTACCAGCGCGCCGCAGGCGGAAGCTGAAGCGCGATCTCCGTCCGCACGACGGCTCGCCCCCGCCCGGTCCGCCGGGCGGGGGCGAGTCGCATCGCGGGCCGGCGGGGCGTGCGCGCCGGGCGAAAAGCGGGTTCGCCTGGATGTCGAAATCCGACCGGGCCGTTCGTCGTCCCGGTGGGAGCCTGGACGCGAACGTTCGCTCCCGCCGGACGTCGTCCGCCCCGGACGCCGTTCACGGGAGAGCCCGGTCCACCAGATTGAGGAGAGTGCCGCCATGCCCAGGATCACGCCGTTCCTGTGGTTCGACAACCAGGCCGAGGAGGCCGCGAGCTTCTACTGCTCGATCTTCCCCAACTCGCGGATCGTGAAGGTCGCGCGCTACGGCGAGGCGGGGCCCGGGCCGAAGGGGAGCGTGATGACCGTGGAGCTCGAGCTCGACGGGCAGCCGTTCATCGCGCTGAACGGCGGGCCGCACTTCACGTTCACCGAGGCGGTCTCGTTCTCCGTGGAGTGCAAGTCTCAGGAGGAGGTGGACCGGTACTGGGCGGCGCTCGCCGACGGCGGCGAGGAGGGGCCGTGCGGCTGGCTCAAGGACCGGTACGGCCTGTCGTGGCAGGTCAACCCCACCGCCCTGGGCGAGATGCTGGCCGACCCCGACCCCGAGAAGTCGAAGCGGGTCATGGAGGCCATGCTCCAGATGAAGAAGATCGACATCCCGACGCTGGAGCGCGCCTACGAGCAGGGCTGAGCCGGCGCCTGCCCGGCCGGGCGGGGCGACGTGTTTCCGCCCGACGGTGCAGGCGCGCCGCCCACGTTGTACATTGGTCCGCCGCCCGACACGCAGGCGTCCGGGCGGCGGATCGTGATTTCTGAGGATCGACAGCTGCCGAGGAAGATAGATGGCGCGCCTGTTCCGCCGGAAGGAAGAAGGGAAGAAGTCGCTCTGGGACCGCATCGTCGACGTGGCGCTCACCGACGTGTCGGTGCTGGTCAAGGGGATGGACGAAGGCTCGCTGGAGCGGCTGGAGGAGACGCTGATCGCCGCCGACTTCGGCGTGCCCGCCACGCTGAAGCTGGTGGGCGCGGTGGAGACGCTGGCCCAGCGCGGGGTGGCGAAGACCCAGCGCGACTACTTGCGCGGCGTGCGCGAGGAGATCGAGGCCATCCTGCGCGCCGGCCGCTCCGACACCGCGCTCCGCTTCAACTTCGACGAGGGGCCCACGGTCTACCTGATCGTCGGCGTCAACGGGGTGGGGAAGACCACCACCATCGCCAAGCTGGCGCACCGGCTCAAGAAGCAGGGCCGCACCGTGCTGCTGGCCGCCGGCGACACCTTCCGCGCGGGCGCCATCGAGCAGCTCAAGCGCTGGGCCGAGCGCGTGGGCGTCGACTTCGTGGGGAGCGAGCCGGGGCGCGACCCGGCCGCCGTGGCCTTCGACGCCGTGGAGCAGGCGCAGCAGCGCGGGATCGACGTGGTGATCGTGGACACCGCCGGCCGGCTGCACACCCAGGGCGACCTGATGAAGGAGCTGGAGAAGATGCACCGGGTGATCGGCAAGCGGCAGGACGGCGCCCCGCACGAGACGCTGATCGTCCTCGACGCCACCGTGGGCCAGAACGGGATGGCGCAGGTGCGCACCTTCCTGCAGACGCTGCCGCTGTCCGGGATCATCCTCACCAAGCTGGACGGCACCGCGAAGGGCGGGATCATCGTGGCCCTCAAGGAGGAGTTCGACCTCCCCGTGAAGTTCGTCGGCGTGGGCGAGAAGATGGACGACCTCCTCCCCTTCGAGGTCGGCGCCTTCGCCGAGGAAGTGCTGACGGTGTGAGGCGGGTCCACTGGGGACCAATCGCGCAACAGAAAACGGTGTCATCCTGAGGGCGCTGCTCCGGACTCGCGGAATGAACGGGAGCTGGGCGCCCGAAGGATCTATGGCCAGCCCTGCGCGGAAGCCCGGCTTCGTCGCGGGGGCCGCCCATAGATCCTTCGGGAGCGCCAACCATCGGTGTGGACGCGGGTTGCGGCCGGGCGCTCCCTCAGGATGACAGCGTTTTGGGTGGCGGGAGACAAACTGGTGCCCGCGAACCCATCTCCGTCTCGGTGGTAATCCTCACGTCGAACTCCTCGACCCGACGTTCCGACGCCGATAGAGCCCACGCTTGCCGTACCCCGAGCCGTCCCGCTTCCACGCCGTTTCCGAGCTCGACCGCCCGGTGCAGTTCCTCAAGGGCGTGGGGCCCGGCCGCGCGCCGCTGCTCCAGAAGCTGGGGCTGCTCACCGCGCGCGACGTGCTCTACCACGCCCCGCACCGCTACGAGGACGCCTCCACCATCACCCGCATCGCCGACCTGGCGCCGGGGATGGACGCCACCATCATCGGCCGCGTCGTCTCCCGCGGCGTGCTGCCCACGCGCCGGGGGCTGCGCATCTTCCAGGCGGTGGTGAAAGACTCCACGGGGATGATCGAGTGCGCCTGGCCGGGCCAGCCGTACCTGGAGCGCGTCGTCAACAAGGGCGATCTCCTCCTGCTGTCCGGCCCCGTGCGCTTCTACCACGGGCGCCAGATGCAGCCGCGCGAGTTCACCGTGATCGCCGGCGAGGGCGAGACGGCCAGCGAGGAGGGCGGCGCCATCTTC
This sequence comes from Longimicrobium sp., assembly GCA_036389795.1. Classification (NCBI taxonomy): domain Bacteria; kingdom Pseudomonadati; phylum Gemmatimonadota; class Longimicrobiia; order Longimicrobiales; family Longimicrobiaceae; genus Longimicrobium; species Longimicrobium sp. Next base: position 9,519 of record DASVWD010000070.1, on the reverse strand, counting down.
CCCGTCTATCCCGCCACGGAGGGGCTCACCCACCGGCAGGTCCGCAAGCTGATCCACGACAACCTGGACGACCTCCTGCGCCGGGTGCGGCAGGAAGACGACGTGCTCCCGGCGGACGTCCGCGAGCGCGCCGAGGTGGTCCCCCTGGCGAAGGCGCTGGAGGCGATCCACCGCCCCGCGTCGCTGGACGAGGCGGAGCTGGGGCGGCGGCGGCTGGCGTACGAGGAGCTCTTCTTCCTCCAGCTCCTGCACGCCCGCGCCCGCCACCGCGCCGTGATGGAGCGCCCGGGGATCGCCTTCGAGCGCAAGGACTTCCTGGTGAAGCCCTTCCACAAGCGCCTCCCCTTCACGCTGACCGAGGCGCAGAAGAAGGTGCTGCGGGAGATCGGCGAGGACATGACGGCGCCCCGGCGCATGAACCGGCTCCTGCAGGGCGACGTGGGCTCGGGGAAGACGGTGGTGGCGCTCTTCGCCATGCTGCGCGCGGTGGAGAACGGCTGGCAGGCGGCGCTGATGGCCCCCACCGAGATCCTGGCCGAGCAGCACGCCCGCACCCTGGTGGGCCTGCTGGAGGGGCTCCCCGTGGGCGTCACCCTCCTCACCGGGCGGATGGGGGCGAAGCAGCGGCGGGAAGCAGGGTATCGGCTGGCGTCCGGCGGCGCGGGGATCGCCGTGGGCACCCACGCGCTGATCCAGGAGGGCGTCGAGTTCGACCGGCTGGGCCTGGTGGTGGTCGACGAGCAGCACCGCTTCGGGGTGAAGCAGCGCCTGGCGCTGGCGGAGATGGGCACCAGCGCCGACATGCTGGTGATGAGCGCCACGCCGATCCCCCGCTCGCTGGCGCTCACCCTTTACGGCGACCTGGACGTCTCGGTGCTGGACGAGCGCCCGCCGGGGCGCAAGCCGGTGCGCACGGCGCTGCGCTTCCCCTCGTCGGTGCCCAAGGTGATGGAGTTCGTGCGCGAGCAGGTGGAGGCCGGGCGGCAGGCGTACTTCGTCTATCCGCTGGTGGAGGAGTCGGAGAAGGTCGACCTGAAGAACGCCACGCAGGAGTACGAGCGGCTGAAGACGAAAGTCTTCCCCGACCTGCGCGTGGCGCTGATCCACGGCCAGATGCCGGGCGACGAGAAGGACCGGGTGATGCGCGCCTTCGCCGCCGGCGAGGTGGACGTGCTGGTCTCCACCACGGTGATCGAGGTGGGGATCGACGTCCCCAACGCCACGGTGATGGTGGTGGAGCACGCCGAGCGCTTCGGCCTCTCGCAGCTGCACCAGCTGCGCGGCCGGGTGGGGCGCGGCGCCGAGGAGAGCTACTGCGTCCTGCTGGCGACGGGGAACGAGGCGCGGGAGCGGCTGAAGTACTTCGCCTCGACCGAGGACGGGTTCAAGATCGCCGAGTACGACATGCGCATCCGGGGCTACGGCGACCTGTTCGGCGCGCGGCAGACGGGGCTCCCCGACTTCCGCTTCGCCGACCTGGAGAAGGACTTCAACCTGCTGGGCCGCGCCCGCGCCGAGGCCCGCCGCATCGTCGACGCCGACCCCGAGCTGGAGCGCCACCCCATGCTGCGCCGGGTGCTGGAGGAGCGCTACGGCGAGCGCGCCCGCATGTTCCACGTGGGGTGAGGGTCACGACTGCTCGATCTCACAAGGAGACACAGAGGCACCGAAGGCTCCATACCATTTTGTAGATAATCGATCAGGATCGAGAACCGTAACCGAAAAGCCTCACACGGAGTCAACGGAGTAAACGGAGAACCCCGCAGTTCTCCGTTAACTCCGTTTCCTCCGTGTGAGACATTCAGTTATGGATTTCGCTCCCGGACGATCCTCCGCAAGACGGTATCACATGCACACTTCGCACCACGCACTAGAAAATCCGCCGCGCGCGTCGGGCGACGCGCGCGGCGGTCCGGGTAGGACGGTGTGTCGTGGGATCGATGCGTGGCGAGATGATGGTCCTCGCCGAGGGAAAGACTGAAACGGCGGTCTGCATCCGGTACAACCAGAACTCCGGGCATCCGGATCGGACCGCCGGCCGGCGAAAGGCTCCCGGGTCTGCCGCTTGGTGCCCCCACACCTGATCCGGCAGGACCGCGAGCCGTCCCCGGCCGCGCCCCCTCCTCGTGCACCATGCGTTCCCGTTGTGGCCGGTGAGCGTAACTGGTTTGAATTGATATGCTTACGATCTGGCACGGTCCGCGCCCCCGTGTGGTTCGCGCCGCATCTCGCCAGAGCGGTTGCGGAATGCACGACGGGGGAAGTGGTTGCGGCCCAGCCGCTTGCCCGGCCGGCGGAGGTGGGGTTGCGGCTCTCCCTCTCCCGCCCGCTCCTGCGGGCGGGGGAGGGCCGGGGAGGGGGCCACCCCCGGCGGCGTCCGCACCGGAGTCGGCGAGACGTGCCGGAGCCCATCCTGTCCGGCATTCCCCCGATTGACTCAACCCCCTCTCCCGGCGAGATTAAGCACTGGAATTCACAAGCGGCGGAAGCCTTTCAGGCGGGAGGGCCACGGTGCCCGAGATCGACACGGCGGGAGTGGGAGAGCGGCTCGGCGAGATCGCGGCGACGGTGGAGGCGGGCGGCCGCATCTCCACCGAAGACGCCGCCGTCCTCTGGCACCACGGCAGCGACGACCAGCTGAAGCGCCTGGCCGGCCTCGTCCGCGCCCGCTGGCACGCGCCGGACCGCGCCACCTACATGGTGATGCGGATCATCAACTACACCAACGTGTGCGTGGCGCAGTGCGACTACTGCGCCTTCTACGTGCTCCCCAACCAGGCCGGCGGCTACGTGCTCACCCGCGAGGACGTCTTCGCCAAGATCGACGAGCTGCTGGAGGTGGGGGGCGACCTGGTGGCCTTCAACGGCGGCTTCAACCCGAAGCTCCCGCTGCACTACTACGCCGACCTCTTCGCCGCCGTGCGGGAGCGCTACGGCGACCGGGTGGAGTTCTACGCGCTCACCATCGCCGAGTTCATGTTCCTGGCCGACCGCGCCAACCTCTCGTACCACCAGGCGGCGGCGCGGCTCAGGGATGCCGGCGTGCACTGGATCACCGGCGGAGGATCGGAGATCCTCACCGAGGACTTCCGGAAGCGGCACGCCAAGTTCAAGTACACGGTCCGCGAGTACTTCGAGGCCCAGCGCGCCGTGGTCGACGTGGGGATGCGGACCACGGCCACCATGGTGATCGGCTTCGACGAGACGCTCGCGGAGCGGCTCGAGCACCTCGAGCGCACCCGCGACTTCCAGGACGGCTGCCTGCGCGACGGGCTCGGCGGGCTCTTCTCCTTCCTCTGCTGGACGTACAAGCCGTACGGCACCGCGCTGGGGGGGCGGGAGATCAGCCCGCGCGAGTACTGGAGGCACATGGCGCTCTCGCGCATCTTCCTGGACAACGTGAAGCACTTCCGCACCTCGGTGCTCACGCAGAACGAGGACGCCTTCCGCGCGCTGCAGTACGGCGCCGACGACTTCGACCTGCCGATCGAAGACGAGGTGACCCAGAAGGCCGGCGCGCGCATCGACCTGGACCTGGACCGCCTGCTGGCCATCCCGCGGGCGCTGGGGTACCGGGTCGAGTACCGCCACGCCGAGCGCCCGCCCGCGCTCGCCACCGCCTGACCCTGTAGTATCCGCTTGAAGCTCAAGGACATCCTGCTGGACCTGTTCGACTCCGTCCTGGAGCCGAGCCGGCCCGAGCCCCCCCCCGCGCGCCCCGCCGCCCCGCCGCAGCCGGCCGCGCCTGCCCGTCCCCAGGCGAGGCCCGCGCGCGACCCCGGCGTCCGCGACGAGGCCGCCGTGCTGGCGGTGCTGCGCCGCGGGGGGGCCGAGTACCGGCGCGTGGTCTTCACGCGCAACCGCCGCATCATGATCTCGGTGGGGAAGGACCGCGTCTCGCTGCGGATCAACGAGGCCTTCGCCGCCGCGCCCGAGCACGTCCTGCTCGCCGTCGGCGCACTGTACTCGAACGCCCGCGGCCGGAAGAAGCAGCAGGCGCGCGAGACGGTGCGGCGCTTCATCAACGAGATGCCGCGCGTCTCCGTGGAGCCGCGTGGCCCGAAGCGGCGCCCCGTCCACCCGTCCGACCGCGTGCACCTGGAGCGGCTGCAGGCCGAGTTCGACCGCGTCAACCGCCAGAGCTTCGGCGGACGGCTGCCGCGGGTGCCGATCTTCCTGTCGCGGAAGATGCGGCGGAGGAACGGCCACTTCTCGTCGCACCCGCTGGAGATCGTCATCTCCCACCGGCTGTGCACCCACGGCCACCCGGGCGAGGCCGAGCACACCGTCCGCCACGAGATGATCCACCTCTGGCAGTACATCGAGGGCGTCGAGGTGGACCACGGCCCCGCCTTCCGCCGCCTGGCCCACCGCCTGGACGTGCACCCGCGCGCCACCCGCCAGGTGAAGTGGAAGGGACGGGCGTGATGGTCGTTGGCGACTGAAGTCGCAGCAACAACCGCAGGAAGCCTCGCAAACCCCGCGAGGCTTCAACCGCATCCCAGACGCGGTTCTCGCGCGACGCGCCGAGATCTTTCCTCGTCCCGTGATCGCACCCTGCTCGACTGGATTCTACGCCACCGCGCGTGGCTGGACCGGCTGCTCCTGTGGGGCGGCGTCGCGCTCGCCGCCGCGGCCGCCGTCGCGGGGGTGGCGATCGGCGAGAAGCGGTTCCTCACCTTCTACACGGCCCCGCTGCTGCTGGCGGGGCCGCTCTGGCTGCGGCTGCGCCTGCGGCGGATCGAGGCGCTCCCCCGGGCCGCCGTCCTGCTGGACCTGGGCGTCTTCGCGCTGGGGGCCGTCCGCGGGGCGGTCGGGTGGCCGTTCCCGTTCTCCGGCCACATGCTCTTCCTCACCTACGCCCTCGCGGTGACGCCCGAGCGCGGCTTCCGCGTCGCCGCCGCCATTCTCCTGCTCGCCACCACCGTCTTCAAGCTCTGGTTCTGGCGCGACCCGGTGACGTGGGGCTGGGGCCTCGCGCTCGGGCTGGTCGCCGTGCTCCTGTACGCGTGGCTGACCCGTCGGTGGCCGCGAGCGTGACACCGGTGTCGGAGGGCAGGACTGCACGCTCTGGACGGCTGTCGCGCGGATGGGTACATTCTGGTCGCAGGCGCACCAGGCGTGGTTTATCGCACACTGAAGACGCATCCATGGCAGCTGAGTGGGCACCTCCCGCCGATGAAGAGCTCCTCGCCCAGGTGGCCGCCGCGCGGGAGCACGGCCGCCTCGCGGCGGAAGTGGAGCCGCGGGCCGTCAGCGCGCGCTGCGACGCGGCGACGGGGTGGACCATCCTGCAGCTGGCGAACGGGTGCATCTTCGCCTTCCCGCCCGACGTGGACAGCGAGGTCAGCGCCCTCACTCCGGAGCAGCGCGCGCGGGTCCGGGTCTTCCCGGGCGGAAGCGGGCTGTACTGGGAAGGCACGGACGCCACGCTGTCGATCCCCGGGCTCCTGGGCGGCGAGCACCGGCCGTGGCTCGCTCCCGAAGCCGGCGAATCTCCGGCGCCGCGGCGACGCCGGGCCTGAGCAGCCGATCACACGCCGAGAGGAGCCGCCGCGCACCGAAGCGGGCGGCTCCTTCTTCACAGGCGGCGTGGCTCTCGTCCACACCGTATCGCTCTCCCGCGCCGGATTGCCCGTCTTCCTTCGGCCGGCTAATATCCCCCTCCCGTTTCTCCAGCCTCCGGCGCGTGCGGCGCCTTTCATCCGGACGGACCTGACCAGGGATGGCCGACACCGAACTGATGGACAAGCTCGTCTCCCTCGCCAAGCGCAGGGGGTACGTCTTCCAGTCTTCCGAGATCTACGGGGGCACCGGCTCCGTGTGGGACTACGGCCCGCTGGGCGTGGAGCTCAAGCGGAACGTGAAGGAGGCGTGGTGGCGCGCCATGGTCCACGAGCGCGACGACATCGAGGGGCTCGACGCCGCCATCCTCATGCACCCGCGCGTGTGGGAGGCCAGCGGGCACGTGGAGAACTTCACCGACCCGCTGGTGGAGTGCCGCAACTGCCACCGCCGCTTCCGCGTCGACATCCTCCTGGCCGAGACCGGCGCCGCCTCTCTCGACCAGGCGCAGTGCCCCAGCTGCGGCAAGCGGGGCGAGTGGACCGAGCCGCGGCAGTTCAACCTGATGTTCAAGACGTTCATGGGCCCCGTCGAGGAGGACGCGAACGTCGTGTACCTGCGCCCCGAGACCGCGCAGGGCATCTACGTCAACTTCCTGAACGTGCAGCAGAGCGCGCGGCAGAAGATCCCCTTCGGGATCGCGCAGATCGGGAAGGCGTTCCGCAACGAGATCACGCCGGGGAACTTCACCTTCCGGACGCGCGAGTTCGAGCAGATGGAGATGCAGTTCTTCGTGAAGCCCGGCACCGACGGGGCGTTCTTCGACGAGTGGCGCGAGCGGCGGCTGGCCTGGCACCGCGAGGTGATCGGCCTCGCCCCGGAGCGCCTGCGCTACACCCCGCACGAGCAGCTCGCGCACTACGCCAGCGCCGCGGGCGACGTCGAGTTCTTCTTCGGCGGCACCATCGGCGACGAGGGGTGGGGCGAGATCGAGGGCGTGCACAACCGCACCGACTTCGACCTCTCCCGGCACCAGGAGTACTCGGGGAAGCGGCTGGAGTACATCGACCCGGCCGCGGGCGAGCGCTACGTCCCCTACATCATCGAGACCTCGGCCGGCGCCGACCGCGTGACGCTGGCCGTGCTGGCCAACGGCTACCGCGAGGAGGAGGTGGAGGGCGAGACGCGCGTGGTGCTCTCCATCAAGCCGTCGCTGGCGCCGCTCAAGGCCGGCGTCTTCCCGCTGGTGAAGAAGGACGGGATGCCCGAGCGTGCCGTGCAGATCCACGAGGACCTGCGCCGGCGCGGCATCCCCAGCTTCTACGACGAGTCGGGCGCCATCGGCCGGCGCTACCGCCGCCAGGACGAGGCCGGCACGCCGTTCTGCATCACCGTCGACGGCGAGACGATGGAGCAGGGCACCGTCACCGTGCGCGACCGCGACTCGATGGAGCAGGCGCGCATCTCGCAGGACGAGGTCGTGCGCTACCTGGAGGAGCGGGTGCGGTAGGGAAGTGCGAAGTGCGAAGTCCTAAGTGCTTAGTCCTTAGTCCTTAGTTCCATATCGCGATCCAAGAGCGGTTCAGCACTTGGCACTTAGGACTCAGGACTTCCGAGCGCCGCTCCGCCCGTCAGACCGGCCCGCCTTCGGACGTTGGACCTTCGGCCGCCCGCCGCGCGTATACGGCGCGGCGGGCAGCCGGCCCGCGCTCCTGGTCCCGATCCCCATCCGCCGATGCGCGCCTCCGTCCTCTCCCGCACCGCCGTCTTCGCTTCCGCCCTGGCCGCGGCGGCGCTGCCGCCCCGGGCCGCCGCGGGGCAGGCCGCCCAGCCCGCTCAGCCCGCCCGCTTCGAGGTGGTGGGGCGCGGGCCGGTCACGCACACCCGCACCACCGACCTGTGGGTGTTCCGCGGCCGCGACGGGCGCGACTACGCCTACACGGGCACCTTCGGCATCTGCGAGCGCTGCCCGGGGAACCGGCTGTACGTGTGGGACGTGACCGACCCCGCGCGCCCCGCGCTCACCGACTCGGTGGTGGTGGACGCCCGGGCGGTCAACGACGTGGCTGTGAGCGCCGACGCCTCGCTGGCCGTGATCACCCGCGAGGGCGCCCAGAGCCGGCGCAACGGGATCGTGCTGCTGGACCTGGCCGACCCCGCGCACCCGAAGCCCGCGGGCGAGTTCTGGGAGACGCTCACCGGGGGCGCGCACAACGTCTTCCTGGACGGGAAGTACGCCTACGTGGTGGACCAGGGGAGCGCCGAGCTGGCGGTCGTCGACCTCTCCGACCCGGCGGACCCGCGCGAGGTGGGGCGCTGGGGGGTGCCGTATCAGCCCACGCGCTTCCTGCACGACGTGGCCGTGAAGGACGGCTTCGCCTACCTGGCGTACTGGGACGACGGGCTGGTGGTGCTGGACGTGGGCGCCGGCGTCAAGGAGGGGAGCCCCGAGAAGCCGAAGCTGGTGAGCCAGTTCCGCTACCGCACCGAGTGGCGGGGCGAGCGCTACGGCAACACGGCCACCGTCTTCCCCTACACCAGCCGCGCGGGGCGGCGCTACGTGTTCGTGGGCGACCACATCCTGCCGCGGGGCGCCAGCCTGGGGCGGAAGTTCGAGACCGGCGGCTACGTGCACGTGATCGACGTCACCAACCCCGAGATGCCGCAGGAGGTGGCGACGTACGAGCTGCCGAGCTCGGGGGTGCACGCCTTCTGGGTGGAGAACGACACCATGTGGGTGGCCGCGTGGGGCGGGGGGCTGCGCGCGGTGGACGTCTCGGGCGACCTGCGCGGCAGCCTGCGCGGCCGCGAGATCGCCTCGCTGGCGACGGCCGACGAGCACGCCGCCATCCGCGACTTCCCCTTCGCCTGGGCCGCGCGGCCGTACAACGGGCTGGTCTTCGCCACCGACTTCAACTCGGGCCTCTGGATCACCCGCCTGGCGCCCGCCGCCCCGCCGTCCCCGGCTCCCGACTGACCCCCGCCCGTAACCACCAAAGACAACCGCTTGTCTCACGCAGAGTTGGCAGAGAACACATCGCTCGGGCGGGTTTTCCTCTGCTACCTCTGCTACCTCTGCTACCTCTGCTACCCCTGCTTCCTCTGCGTGGGTCTAAGCCGTTCCCACTTTCGCACTTCCGCACTCACGCACTCACGCACTTCCGTCCGGGCACCGAACCTGCTCCGCGCCCGTGGCCGGCGCGCGCTGGCCGGACGCGGCGCCGGCGCTTATTTTCGGGCGTCCAACGGTCCAGAAAGGGGAGCGACAGTGAAGACGGAGCCCATGCACCTCCAGGAAGAAGACGAGCCCGGCCAGGGGCAGGAGAAGGAGCGCGAGACGATCGTGGAGCGCTCGCCGGCCTCGATGACCGACACCATCCGCGACCGGCTGTTCAAGTCGCGCACGCTGATCATCAGCGGCGAGGTGAACCAGCAGCTCGTGGCCAACGTGATGGGGCATCTGCTGGCCATGGCGTCGGCCGCCGACGACCCGATCACCATCTTCATCAACTCGCAGGGCGGCCACGTGGAGTCGGGCGACACCATCCACGACGTGATCCGCTTCATCAAGCCGCGGGTGCGCATGGTGGGGACCGGGTGGGTGGCGAGCGCGGGGGCGCTGATCTACGTGGCGGCGCCGCGCGAGGACCGCTACTGCCTGCCCAACACGCGCTTCCTGCTGCACCAGCCGGCGGGCGGCGTGGGCGGCTCGGCGGCCGACATCGCCATCGAGGCGCAGGAGATCATCCGCATGCGCGAGCGGATCAACCGCATCTTCTCGCGCGAGACGGGGCAGCCGTTCGAGCGCATCGAGACCGACACGCACCGCAACTTCTGGCTCGACGCGGAAGCCGCGAAGGAGTACGGCCTGGTCGGCAAGATCATCCACGGCATCGACGAAGTCGACTGACGCCGGCCGCACGACGAAAACAGCCGCGGGGCCGCCTTGCAGCG
>DASVWD010000069.1 GCA_036389795.1 Longimicrobium sp. | reverse complement strand
GGTCTGACTCAGGAACGGGCTCTCTCGCACCAATGAGCTTACCGACCTCTTTGCCGACGCCACCCGCCCAATTTATGCTCCCACACCCGTTTCATCCTCCCTGGTCGCGCGCAGCGCGGTGGTAGACTCAGGATGACATCTGCTTTGCACGATCAGTGGCAGAATCCGGCTTCACGCAAACCACTTGCATTTGGAGCCGGTTTATTCGATGATGTGGGGCCGCCCGCGTCCGCGGGTGCCGCGCCTTCCCGTCCCACAGATGGAGTGGATTCGCATGCCCAGGAAGAAGCTGTCCGTGGACGCCCTCGCCGTGGAGTCGTTCGAGACCGCCGCCCGCGTGGAGAGCCCGCGCGGCACCGTGCACGCGCACGGATACACGGGGTTCACCTCCTACTGCCAGTGCCAGTACGCCACGAGCTACGGCACCTGCCAGGGCACGTGCGTGGACACGTGCGGCGGCGAGACCTGCGACGATCCCTGCCTGTCGACCGATACCTTCTATCAGACCTGCCAGGCGGGCTGCTCCTGGACCGACGGCTACGCCGTGTGCATCGAGCCGGCGAGCAGAGACGTCTGTTAGCGCATCGGGTGAACGACGCGGGGGCGGCTCCCGAGAGCCGCCCCCGCGCATTCGAATTCCGCCGCGGCTGTCGCGCTCCTGCGCAGTCGTGGCGGGCAACACCCCACAGACGTGGAGGAACCATGGACCGCAAGCTCAAGCTCGACGTCGACACACTGGCCGTCAGCTCGTTCTCGACCACCGAGGTGGACGAGGCGCGCGGCACCGTGCAGGGGCAGGAGGCGCTCTTCGTCGTGACCAAGGCCTATCACACATACTGCTGCGAGACGCGGAACACCTGCACGACCAACCTCTGCTGATCGCCCACCCGGCAGATTTCATGCGAACGAACGGCCCGCGCGAGTGCTGGCGCCTCGCGCGGGCTGCGACCGCTTTCCCCGCACGCGCTCAGGCAGCCCGCAGGCCGCCACGGGCGAGCACGGGCCGCTCCGTCTGGAATCGTGCTCGCGACGGACGGCTCGCGCTGACGCATGGGCGAGAAACGCGGTCGGGCAGTCGAAGCCGCGCGCGGTTTGCGAGGCTTTCTGCCGTTGCCGCGGCTTCAGCCGCCTTTGACCCAGGCCCGCCCCCCGGTCACCCCCGCCCCTCCACCCCTCCTCCCATCCCCCGCCACCGCGCCTCGTCCCACGCGCGAATGCTTTCGATGCGCCCCGCCCGCGCGCCTGCACAGATGATGTGCAGATCGCGCCCGATGTTTCTCCCGCATGGCGGACGTAACACTTTGTCGGGGTGGCGCTTCCGTCCCGCCGCGCCCGCCGGTCCCGCGCTTGCCTCCTGGGGATCTCCGCCTCTCTCCACTTCCCGGGGCGGGTGCCCGCGCGCACCCGCCACGCTCCCCTCGGGCCCTCCGGGGGGATGCAGATCGTCGCGCGGCGACGGCTCGAGCGCAGGCGCCCGTGCCGCCGTCTCACCTGGTGGTGGAGGGAGATCTATGACCGGGAAGCGAAGTCCCGCCCGGGCGCGCCTGGCGCTCGCGGCGGCGCTGGCCGCCACCGTGGCCGCGGGAGAGGCAGCCGCGCAGTGCGAGCGCACCATCCGCGCCGACGTCGTCGCGCTCGACGAGGCGATCTTCTACAACCGCCTGGGCGCGCGCGACCCCGACGCGATGATGTACGCGCTCCAGCAGGACGTCGAGGGCCTCCCCGGCGAGGACGGCGTACGGCAGCCGCCCGGGCCGGGGACGGTCCGCCTGCGGCAGAACAAGCGCCCGCGCCCGATCACGCTGCGCATGAACGTGGGCGACTGCCTGCAGATCCACCTCATCAACTGGCTCTCCCCCAATCCGCGCGGCGAACAGCCCGCCACCCGCCAGATCTCGGCGCACGTGGCCGGCATGCAACTCGTCACCGGCATCCTCGACGACGGGAGCTGGGTGGGGGCCAACGCCAGCAGCCTGATCGGGCCCGGCCAGGACCGCACCTACACCTACTACGCCGAGCGCGAGGGCGCCTTCCTCCTCTACAGCACCGGCCAGACCACCGGCGGCGACGGCGACGGGGGGACGCTGTCGCGCGGGCTCTTCGGCGCCGTGAACGTGGAGCCGCGCGGCGCCGAGTGGTACCGCAGCCAGCTCACCGCCGCCGACCTCCTGCTCGCCACCCGCAAGGACGCCTCCGGGAACCCGATCCGCACCCCCGGCGGGCAGCCGGTGATCAACTACGACGCCGTCTACCCCACGGGGCACCTGCTCGCCGGGCGGCCGATCCTCAAGATGCTGCTGAACAACGTCATCCAGCACTCCGACCTCACCGCCATCATCACCGGGCCCGGCAAGGGGAACTTCCCCGCCGGCACCTACCCGGCCGTGCGGGTGGAGCGTGACCGGCACCGCCCCTTCCGCGAGTTCACCATCGTCTTCCACGACGAGATCGGGATCGTGCAGGCGTTCAACAACGTCTTCGAGGACCCGCGCTTCGAGCACACCCTGCACTCGGGCCGAGACGCCTTCGCCATCAACTACGGCACGGGCGGGATCGGCGCCGAGGTGCTGGGGAACCGCTTCGGCGTGGGGCCGATGTGGGACTGCAACGAGTGCAAGTACGAGGAGTTCTTCCTGACCTCGTGGGCCGTGGGAGATCCGGCGATGATCGTGGACGTTCCCGCCGACCACGACGCCAACGGCGACGGCGTCCCCGACCCCGGCCCCAAGGCCACGCGCGTGTTCTTCCCCGACGACCCGTCGAACGTGTACCACAGCTACATGAACGACCACGTCAAGTTCAGGAACATCCACGCGGGGCCCAAGGAGCACCACATCTTCCACCTGCACGCCCACCAGTGGCTGCACACGCCGGACTCTGACAACTCGACGTACCTGGACTCGCAGGCGATCGGCCCCGGCGCGGGCTTCACCTACGAGATCGCCTACGACGGCTCGTCGAACCGGAACAAGACGCCGGCCGACGCCATCTTCCACTGCCACTTCTATCCCCACTTCGCCATGGGGATGTGGGGGCTGTGGAGGAACCACGACGTCTTCGAGGAGGGCACCCGGCTGGGCGAGGACGGCCGCCCCGTGGCGGGCGCGCGCGCGCTGCCGGACGGCGAGATCGCGGCCGGCACGCCGATCCCCGCCGTGGTGCCGATCCCCAACTACGCGCTGGCGCCGATGCCCACGGCCACCCAGCCGGGCTACCCCTTCTACATCCCCGGCATCGCGGGGCACCGGCCGCCCAAGCCGCCGCTCGACACCGAGTTCGACGGCGGGCTGCCGCGCCACGTGGTGCGCGACGGCGTGTCCAGCTTCCCGCCGATCAACCGGCTGGACTTCCACAAGGACAACGAGCGCATCGTGGCCGACTCGCTGGCCGAGACGGGCACCGCGCTCGAGCTGCAGGCCATGGCGTTCCACGCCCAGCGCTCGCACCCCACCTTCCGCTTCAGCCCGTCCACCGGGGCGGTCGTGGCCGACACGTTCATCACCAACGGCCGTCCGCCCGTGGCGGGCGCGCCGTACGCCGACCCCTGCGAGGACGACTTCGGCCGGCCCTTCGGGCAGCTGCGGCGCTACAAGGCGGCCAGCTTCCAGATCGACGCGAAGTACAACAAGGCCGGCTGGCACTTCCCGCAGCACCGCATGTTCGCCCTCTGGGCCGACGTCGACTCCATCCGCCAGGCGCTCAAGGCCCCGGAGCCGATGTTCATCCGCGCCCAGAGCGACGACTGCCTGGTCTACCACCTGGTGAACCTGGTGCCCAAGGAGTACGAGCTGGACGACTTCCAGGTGCGCACTCCCACCGACGTGATCGGGCAGCACATCCACCTGGTGAAGTTCGATGTGACCTCGAGCGACGGCGCCGCCAACGGCTTCAACTACGAGGACGGCTCGTTCAGCCCCGGCGAGACCCGCGAGCGCGTGCGGGCGATCCGCCTGCAGAACGGGTGCACGGGCCTCGACAGCGGCGACCCGCGCGACGGGCGCTTCGTCTGTCCGGTGGCCAGGGCGCACCCCTTCTTCGGCAACGGGCCGAACGGCGAGTGGGTGGGGGCGCAGGAGACGATCCAGCGCTGGCTGGCCGACAACGTCCTGAACCTCCAGAACCAGGACCGGACGCTGCGCACCGTCTTCACCCACGACCACTTCGGCCCCTCCACGCACCAGCAGGCGGGGCTCTACGCGGGCCTCCTGGTGGAGCCCGACAGCTCCACCTGGCGCGACCCCGAGACGGGGGTGTTCTTCGGCGGGCGCTTCGACGGCGGGCCCACCAGCTGGCGGGCCGACATCCTCACCGTCCCCACCGACTCGAGCTACCGCGAGTTCGCCGTGCAGGTGGCCGACTTCACCCTGTCGTACCAGGCGGGGTCGAACCACACGCGGAGGAACTTCACCGACCCCTCCACCGGCGTCACGACGCCCGGGATCGCCGACCCGGCCAAGGCGGTCAACCCGGCCGGGAAGTTCGAGGACAACATCCAGGACCTGCTGAAGCCCCCGATCCGCGAGGGGCACTGCCCGAGCCCCAACCCGAACGTGGCGTCGACGCTCCCGCCGCCGTGCCCGGAGCTGATCAGCGCCGACGACCCCGGCACGATGACGGTGAACTACCGCAACGAGCCGATCGCGCTCCGGGTGCGCAACCCGTCCACCAACACGCAGGCGGCGGGGCAGGCGGGCGACCTGGCCTTCGCCTTCTCGTCGAACGTGACGCGGGCCGACCCGCTGCTGAACGCCTTCGGGCCCTACCCGCAGCGGCGCGGCGTGGTCGCGGGCGACCCCTTCACCCCGATGATGCGGGCGTACGAGGGCGACAAGGTGCAGATCCGCATCCTGGTGGGGGCGCACGAGGAGGGGCACAACTTCAGCGTGAACGGCACCCAGTGGCTGTTCGAGCCCTCGTACGCCAACTCGGGCTTCCGCAACAGCCAGATGATGGGGATTTCGGAGCACTTCGAGTTCGTGCTCCCGCCGCTGCCGCGCAACAACGTGGGCCCCGAGCTCGACTACCTGTACCGGGCCGGCTCGGCGACGGACGACCTGTGGAACGGGATGTGGGGGCTGCTGCGCGTGTCGCAGCGCGGCAGCGGGACGTTCCAGCTGCTGCGGCTGCCGAACAACGCGGCGGGCGTGAACATCATCCCCCGCAACGCGTCGAGCTTCAACGGCGTCTGCCCGACGACGGCGCCGGCGCGCAACTTCGACGTGACGGCGGTGCTGGCCAGGAACGCGCTGCCGCACACGGGGAACCGGCTGGTCTACAACTCGCGCTCGGACCCCAACGGCCGCGGGCCGATCTACGACCCCAACGCCATCATGTACGTGCGCACCTCGGACCTGAACGCGAACGGGGTGCTGGGGTCCACGGTGCCGATCGAGCCGCTGGTCCTGCGCGCGCGGGCCGGCGAGTGCATCAACGTGACGCTGCGCAACCGGCTGCCGGCGGCGCCGCCCGACTCGCTCGGGTGGAACACGCTGCCGATGATCGTGGACCAGTTCAACGCCAACGACGTCTTCCCGTCGGGGAACGTGGGGCTGCACGCGCAGCTCCTCTCCTACGACGTGTCGCGGAGCGACGGGATGAACGTGGGCAGGAACCCCGTGCAGACGGCGGCCCCGGGCGGCACGCAGACGTACCAGTGGTACGCGGGCCGGCTCTTCCCGCGCAACGACTCGCTGATCGCGGTGCCGGTGGCGTTCGGGGCGGCCAACCTGATGCCGGCCGACCCGATCGAGCACGCCAGCAAGGGCGCCATCGGCGGGCTGGTGGTCTGGCGGCCGAACGTGCGCTTCTTCGAGGACGCCGCCTCGCGCGCGTCGGCGTCGGTGGTGGACGACAACACGGGGCGCGTGTTCCGCGAGCACGTGCTGCTGTACCAGACGGACCTCAACCTGCGCTGGAACAACGCGCCGATCCCGAACCTGGCCGAGGCGGAGGACCCGGAGGACTCGGGGCAGAAGGGGGCGAACTACCGCACCGAGCCGCTCTGGTTCCGGCTGGGCTACGCGCCCGACACGCCGCTGACCACCACGCGCGGCTTCAACTTCGCCCAGTCGCTCTCCAACAGTCAGGTGGGCGGCGACCCGCAGACGCCGGTGTTCCGCTCCGAGGACGGGCAGCAGACGCTCTTCCGGGTGCTCCTGTCGGGCGGGCACGCCCGCAACAGCGTGTTCAACCTGCACGGCCACATCTGGGACGAGGAGCCGTACATCGACAACTCGACCGACGTGTCCTTCAACCCGCTGTCGGAGCGCAAGGGGATGCTGTCGGGGCACGGCCCGTCGAACCACTACGACATCCAGCTGCGCAACGGCGCCGGCGGCCGCTTCCGCATCCGCGGCGACTACCTGTGGCGCGACCAGACGTCGTTCCACTTCGACGGCGGGATCTGGGGGCTGCTGCGGGTGGTCCCGGTCGGCACGCTCCCGGCCGTCTTCTGATCCACCCTCCACCGTCGCCCGGCCGACGGGCGACGCGAACGGGTGGGGGCGCCGCGAGGCGCCCCCACCCGTCGTTGCAGGCGACTCGAGTCGCAGCAACAAAAGCAGGAAGCCTCACCAACCCCGTGAGGCTTCAGCCGCGGCCGTCACCTGGAGCCGCCCGGGCCGGCGAGCCGCCGCGCCACCGTCATGTGGTAGACCGGCTGCTTGTTCTCCATCATCACGTGGAGCGCGCCCTGGCTCCGCATCTCCAGGATCACGCGGCCGAGCTCGGCCTGGAGCGCCTTCGCGTTGGCCTTCTCCACCGCCTCCAGCGCCTCCTCCTCGACCTCGCGCGCCTCCGGCGCGAGTGTGTCGCGCGCGGGCGGGGCCGGGGCGGCGAAGCGCTCGTGCGAGACGTCGACGGTGGTGCCGAACTCGTGCGAGCTGGTGGTGCGCGCGGCGTAGTCGTTGGTCCTGCGCAGGTCGGCCTGCGATTCGTCGGTGCGCAGGGCGGAGGTGACCTTGAAGCGGTAGCGCGGCAGCCCCAGGCGGTCCAGCCGCGCGTGGAAGCGGCGGCCGATCTCCACCAGCATCGCGCGGGCGTCCGGCGTCACGTAGGGCGAGGAGTGGTCCATGTTGCGCAGCACCCAGTGCTCGGTGCTGTCGCCCAGCGCCACCAGCCGGCCCTCGCGCACCCGCCGCTGGATCTCCGCTTCGCCGGAGACGCGCGCGCCCAGCCTCTCGGCGGTGGCCACCTGCTTCGCGTTCCTGTCCTGCCGCAGCTCCGACACCTCCCGCGCCCGCAGCCTGCGCACGCGCCGGAAGGCCCTCTCCACCGCCACGCTCTCGGCGGCGACGCGGGCCCGCACCGCCGCAGGATCCGCCACGGTCACGGGGCGCGCGGGCGCCGGCCGGACGACGCGTGCCCGCGGCTCGTCCGGCTCGTCGGCGTAGCCGGCATGTTCGTCGTCCACGCAGCCACCCGCGGCGAGAATCGCCAGCAGCCCCGCCGCCCTCATCCAGCGTCGCATCGCGTGCATCGCATCCTCTGTGCAGCCGTTCCGGTGAACGGCGGGCAGCAAGGGCCAGATGCATGCCACATCACCATCTACACGATCTTCGAGTCCGTCGCCGTCCGTATTCTGGAGAAGGTCCTCGTCCAAAGGCGACTGAAGTCGCAGCAACAAAAGCAGAAAGCCTCACAAACCACGTGAGGCTTCAACCGCAAACGGCAACTACACCGCCGTCACTCCGCGGCATCCTCGCCGGGCAGACGGACATCGAAGGGGGAGACCAGCACCGGGCGGCCTCCCTTCTGGACCAGCAGCGGGACGTTCGCCTGCCGGTGCCGACGCACGGCTTCCGCGAAGGCGGCGTTCATTGCACGGTTGATCGCTCGCTCGTCGCTCAGGATCGCGTCAATGTCCTTCGGGCTACGGTTGCGCGCCACTGTCCCTCCCGCGTCGCTCGCCCTCAGCACTCTGGATCTGGATCTGCTCCCACGCCTGTGCATCTCTGATCTCCATGATGGATTCACCTGTCCCCTTTGCGATCAAAGGAGGCTCGGGCAACTCCAGAGGTCTGAATGCCTGATAAAGCCACCACCGAGAAACAATCCTTCGATACACCATATCAAAATTGCGGATACTGCGGAAGTATCTCCTGCGTATGTCTTCTTCCGGAACGCTGTGCCCACCCAACCGAACACGCTGCCGCACGCGGTTGACCGCCATCTCCGGATCGGGTAGCCAGAGGTAGAAGAGGTCAGTACTGTCACCAGAGTCATGGAGGTCGTGAATCGTGCGCTGTAGCGACAGCCCGGAGAGCGTCGTCTCGAAGGCGAAGTCGGCGCCGGCGCGGCGAAGCCCGTCCAGCCGCTCGAGTACGATGCGGCCCGCCTGGATCGCGGCGGAGGCGGGGTCAAAGCCGGCCAGCCCCTGCGCGATCACGTCCGCGTTGACGAACGTGCCCACCTCGAGCTCGCCGACGAGCAGGCTGGGTGCCAGCGTGCTTTTGCCCGCACCGTTCGGCCCGGCGATGATCACCGCGTGCGGGTTTCGGGGAGATGGCATTCGGTCGCGGAGCGGTGGACGAGGAAGACCACCCACCAGAATACCCGGCGGGCGGCCAGTCCCACAACTCTCGCATGGCAGGCTGCCCCCACAGCCTCGCGCGGTTTGCGAGGCTTCCTGCCGTTGTTGCAGCGACTTCAGTCGCCCGGACGGATCACGCCAGCAACCCCTCCAGCTTCGCCTGCCAGCGGCGCTCGAAGTCGCGGACCGTCTCCTCGGCGACGCCCCAGGTGGCCAGCCAGATGTTGACGGTGCCCACCTCGTGCACGTAGCGCAGGAGCGCGTCGTCGAGGCTCGCGACCGTGCCCGCGAAGTCGCCGGGCGGGCGGTTGATCAGCACGCGGCCCGCGAAGACGTCGCCGGTGGCGGCGGCGATGCGGTACGGGTCGCCCTCCTCCAGCCCGGCGAGCGAGCCCTCGGCGACCAGGCCCTCGGGGCCCATCACCCGGCGGTGGACCTCCTCCCTGGGCAGCCCCGTCTCGACCCGCGCCCAGGCGACGCGGCGCGGGGTGCCGCGGTGGCGCTCCAGGTACTGGCGCAGGCTGCGCAGTTCGAACTTCCACCCGCGGCTCACCGCGTCGTACTCGTCGTCCCACTCGGCGCCGCGGCCGAAGCCGGAGTGCACCACCCGCAGCACCGTGCCCCCCTCGGCCGGCTCCAGGTGATAGTCGACCGCCATGAGCACCGGCCGCCCCTCGGCGTCGGCGCGCTCGCTCACCGAGCGCAGCCGGCGGCCGGGCTCCCAGATCTCGATGCGCGACCCGTCGCCCCACGCCCCGCCCCACGACAGCCACACCGACCCGCCGGCGCCCGGCTCCACCCGCGCCTCCAGCGGGAACCAGCGCGTCAGCTCCTCGGCGTCGGTGAGCGCCCGCCACACCTCCTCGACCGGGGCCGCGATGCGGATCTCGACCTCGGCGGGCGGGCGCGTCCCCCGCGTCTCCTCGTCGATGGTGGACATGGCGGCTCAGCGGCGGCGGGTGTAGACGGCCTCGAAGACCTTGAAGCGGCCCCCGTCGGGCATCCTCATGACCATCTCCTTCGTGTAGCGGTCCGGCCCCTCCTGGCGCATCACCAGGTCGTACGCCTCGACGTGGCCCGTGGACGGGTCGCGGGACTCGCCCGAGTAGGTGATGGTGCGCGCCGCCTCGTCCCACCGGCCGGCGCCGGTCACGTAGAAGGTGCCCCCGGTGTCGTAGCCCACCAGCGTGTACTCCTTCGCGCGCCGGTCGAAGCCCAGGATGGTCAGGCTCTCCATCTCCGGGCCCTCGCTGGTCTTCGACTCGACCAGGAGGAAGCGGCCGCCCAGCACCATGCGGCTGTTGGCGGTGCCGGCGGCCTGCATCGGCGGGAAGCCGGGCCCGCCCAATATGCGCAGGGCCACGTCCCAGGTGCCCTCCAGCGCGGCCAGGCGGGCGTGCTCGGGACCGGGGCGGGCGGCCTCCAGCATGGCGGCCATCTCGGCCTGCCGCGCCGGGTCGGTGGGCGTCTCCTGCGCGCGGGCGGCGGCGGGAGCGGCGAAGAGCGCCAGCGCCACCAGGACGGCGCGCGGGGCGGGGCTAGGCATCGGGGTCCTCCTCGGTGCGGGTGATCGTGGGGTGGGCGCCCAGGAAGAAGCGGAAGGCGCGTCCGCCGGGGGCGTCGGGGGCGTGGTACTTCGCGGCCAGCCGGGCCACGGCGTCGGCCAGCTCTTCGGCGAAGGCGGCTCGGTCGGCCGCCGTGGCGAAGCGGACCTCGGTCTCCAGGGTGAGCGTGGCCAGCTTCTTCCCCGCGCGCTCGCTGCGGGCGCGCAGCACGGCCAGGTCCCGCAGCGCGCGGCCGACCACGGCGATCAGGTAGCTCACGCTGAAGCGGTCGGCGACGCGCGCGGGCTCGCCGGCCAGCGGGCCCAGCACCTCGGGGCTGATGAGGTACGAGCGGGCGGTGGCGCGCACCAGGCGCTCGGTGCAGTTGCCCTTGCGCCGCTCCTCCACCAGCTCCACGAGTCCTTCCTTCTCCAGCTCGCGCAGGTGGTAGCCCAGCCGCTGGCGGGGGATGCCGAGCCGGCGCGCCAGCCCCGCGGCCGACTCGGGCTCGGCCAGCTCGCCCAGGAGCCGCACCCGCTCGGGGTGCAGCATGGCGGCGGCCTGCCCGGACTCGCGCACCACCTGGAGCGCGGCGGAAGCGGCGGCTCTGCTCATGGGAGACAGGATGCTATTGACAAATTAATTTGTCAAGGAGAACTTTTTTTGCGGAGTAACATCGGCGGGAGGCCCCCTCACCTTCGAGCAAGCTCGCGCGGGGGCCCTCACCCGCCGCCTTAGAGCGGCAACCCTCTCCCAAGTCTGGGAGAGGGTAGACTTTACGCCTGCGGTGCGGAGTGCGGCGTTCTGTCGTGGAAGCTCCTGTCGGCTTGCCGGAGCGGTCGGGACGGGTTCTTGTAGAGGCTCCTCCGCTCTCCTCCACCCCGACCCGAGGCACCATGGCAACGACCATCCGCGGCGCCGCCTGGCCCGAGCTGGACCTGGACGCGTGGGAAGACACCCGCGACACACTGCACATGTGGACGCAGGTGGCCGGCAAGGTGCGGCTGGAGCTGGCGCCGAAGATCAACCACTGGTGGCACGTGCCGCTCTACGTGACGGCGCGCGGCCTCACCACCTCGCCGATCCCCTACCGGGACCGCACCTTCGAGCTGGAGTTCGACTTCGTCGAGCACGTGCTCCACGTGCTGTGCAGCGACGGGGCGGCGCGCCGGGTGGCGCTCGCGCCGCGCACCACGGCCGACTTCTACGCGGAGGTCATGGCGAGGCTGCGCGAGGTCGGGGTGGAGGTGGACATCTACACCACGCCGGTGGAGGTGCCGGACCCGATCCCCTTCGAGAAGGACACCGTGCACGCCAGCTACGACGCGGAGTACGCCAACCGCTTCTGGCGGGCGCTGGCGCAGGGCGAGAGGGTGATGCAGGAGTTCCGCGGGCGGTTCCTGGGCAAGTGCAGCCCGGTGCACTTCTTCTGGGGGAGCTTCGACCTGGCGGTCACGCGCTTCTCGGGGCGGGCGGCGCCGCCGCACCCGGGGGTGCCCGGCGTGCCCGACGCCATCACGCGCGAGGCGTACTCGCACGAGGTGAGCAGCGCGGGGTTCTGGCCGGGCGGCGGGGCCGCGCGCTCGGCGTACTTCTACTCGTACGCCTACCCCGAGCCGGAGGGGCTCGCGGCGGCGCGCGTGGGGCCGGCGGAGGCGTTCTGGTCGGGCGACTTCCGCGAGTTCCTCCTCCCCTACGACGCGGTGCGCACGGTGGACGACCCCGACGCCAGGCTCACCGAGTTCCTCCAGACCACCTACGAGGCCGCCGCCGACCTCCTGCGCTGGGACCGCGCGGCACTGGAGTGCGCGTGGTAGCTGGAAAACAACTCGATTCTCACAGAGGACACGGAGGACACGGAGAAAAACAACGCGTTCGAAGTTTCTCCGTGTCCTCCGTGTCCTCTGTGTGAGATCAGGAAAAGCATGGCCTCACGTTGACGCGGCCGGCTCCGCGTCGGCACTTTCCTCATCCGTCCGACCCAACTCTCCACACCTTCCCGTGAGCGTCTCCATGCGGCGGATCGCACCCGTTGTCTTCGTCCTCGTGTCGTCCCTCACCTTCAGCGCCGGAGGCCTCCTGGCGCAGCAGAACGCGGCGCAGCAGAGCGCGGCGCCTCCTCCCACGCCGCCCGTCATCGTCATCACGCCGCCGGCGAGGCCGGAGGACGTGGGCTCGATCGACGCGATCATCGCGGCGCTGTACGACGTGATCTCCGGCCCGGTCGGGCAGGCGCGCGACTGGGACCGCATGCGCTCGCTCTTCGTCCCCGGCGGGCGGCTGATGCCGCTGGGACCGCGCCCCGGCGGCGGGGTGGCCGTGCGCATCATGGAGGTGAACGACTACATCGCGCTGCATGGGCCCAGGCTGGAGCGCGTGGGCTTCCGCGAGCGCGAGATCGCGCGGCGCCTGGAGCGCTTCGGCAGCCTGGCGCACGTCACCAGCACCTACGAGGGGCGGCTGGAGACGGACGGGACCACCATCCGCGGGATCAACAGCATCCAGCTCATGCACGACGGCACCCGCTGGTGGGTGATCAGCGTCTTCTGGCAGGCGGAGAGTCCCAGTCTCCAGCTCCCGCCCGAGTACCTGCCGGCAGCCGCCCGGCCGTAGGTTCCTGAAACGACGGGGCTCCTACCGTCTTCTGGGATTCGCCGCGCATCGGGAAGCTGTCATTCCGAGCGGAGCCCGATGCGCCGAGCTCTCGCTCGCCACCGAAGCCGGCCGGGCTCCCGAGGAATCTACCCGCGGCCGGAAAGAGGCCGGGTCCA
Organism: Longimicrobium sp.; assembly: GCA_036389795.1. Lineage (NCBI taxonomy): Bacteria > Pseudomonadati > Gemmatimonadota > Longimicrobiia > Longimicrobiales > Longimicrobiaceae > Longimicrobium > Longimicrobium sp. The sequence continues at coordinate 32,089 of DASVWD010000069.1, read as the reverse complement.
GGCACGGAACCGGCATCCGGGCGGGGTGAGTAGATTCCTCGGGCGCCGCCCGGCCCAGGTGTGAGCTCCGGCTTTGGTGCCGCGGCGCCGCTCGGAATGACATGGTTCGCGAGAGACGCGAAATACGCAGAGCCAGCAGAGAACTCCTCTGCTGACTCTGCGTGTGACAAGCGGTTGTCTCCTGCGGATCAGGGAGAAGCCATTCAGTCCCGGCGCGGGGAGACGGTGCAATGGCGCTCCTGCACGGTCCCGGGGACCGTCCGCTCCACCCTGTCCATCCCTGAGCGCGCGAGCAGGCGCACGAGGTAGGTGCCCGCTTTCAGCCGGCACGGCATCCAGCGCGCTTCCCAGAGCTGGCCGCGGCGCCCCAGCCGGTGCAGGGTGCGCACCTCCAGCTCGTTGTCGTCGTCCCAGGTCACCAGCACCGAGTCGGAGCCCACCTGCCGGTAGATGGCCAGCACGGGGCCGTCCGCGGGGACGAAGCGGCCCGGGCGCACGTCGTTCCAGCGCGCCACCAGCAGCGAGTCGCCCTCCCAGCGCAGCTCCGTGAAGCGCCGCTCCACCGCCGCGGGGCCGGAAGCGCGCTCCGTCAGCCGCCTCGGGCGCGGGGGGTGCGCCGGGAGCGGGGGCACCTCGGCGGGGGGAGACGGCCGGCCCGCGGGGACGGTGGCGGCCAGGCGCCCCAGCTCGCCCCGGAGGAATTCCGCCGTGCCGGGGCCGTACTCGGTGGCCGCGCCCTCGTAGTACTGCACCGCGTACTCCTCGGCCGTGGTCACGTACTGGATGTAGCCGTTCACCAGCCCCACCAGCACCACGCCGCGCGGGTCCACCCCGGCGCCGCTGGCGATGGCGCCGCGGATCCGCCCGCCCACGGTGGTGGTGGGCTCGGCGGGGACGGTGCCGAGCACCCGGTCGCCGATGCGCACCACGGAGAGCTGCGCCACGTGCGGGAGCCCGTCCTTGCCGATCACGATCGGCTGGAGCGGGCCCAGGAACGGGCGCTTGGGGTCCTGGCAGTCGTCCCCGCGCGGCAGCGGCGTCCCCGGCACGATCCCCAGCCCGGACCCGATCACCCCCAGCGGCTTCCAGCCCCGCAGCCGCGTATAGCCGTCCTCCGCGCCCGCCACCAGGGCGTTGCCCACCAGCGCCGTGGCGCAAAGCGGCGTCTCTCCCTCGCGCCCCCGCAGCCCCACCGTCTCGAAGGCGCGCGAGATCCGGAGCCCGCGCGCCCGCGCGGTGTCGGCGGCGATGGCGGCGCCCAGCGCGTCGAACTGCCGCGCCGCGCCGCCCGCCAGCGCGCGCCCCAGCGAGTCGGCCCAGCGCCGCGCCAGGGTCAGGCACGCCCGCAGCACGGGGTCCGGCGGATCCCTCCACCCCTGCGGCTGCGGGGGCGTGCGCGGGCCGGTGGGGCGCCGCGTGGACGCCAGCGTGGGGGCGGGGCAGCGCGTCTCGCGCGGGACGTCGGGCGAGACGTCGCCCTCGGCGCCGTTGGCGAAGACGTGCACCGCGCGCCGCCGGAAGCCCGCCGGGCGGCCGCCGTTCAGCGAGTCGACGTGCGCCTCCAGCCGCCGCGACACGATCCCCTGCACGTCGGGGTCGAAGAGGTCGTTGGGGGCGGGAACGGCGGTGCCGTGGATGGCGAAGACGCTGAACGCCCCCCGCGGCGCCCAGCCCCGGCCGGCCTCGTCCCAGGTCTCCACGCGCAGCATGGTCCAGGCGGGGTCCACCCCCTCCTGCTCGCGGGTCAGCCCGAGAGGCGGGGCGTAGGGCGACTTCCAGGGCGGGGCGTTCAGGTCGTGGGCCCTGACGCTGCGGAGGCGGGTGTGCCCCCAGACGGGCTCGGTCCCCCACGCCGCGCGCGCCGGCCGCAGGTCGCGCGCGGCCTCGTTCACGGAGTGGGCGATGCGCTCCACCAGGAACACGGTGAGCAGGCTGTCGTACCCCGGCTCGGAGGCGCCGAAGGTGTCGAAGCCGGCCATCCCGTGGAAGTGCCCCGGGGCGCTGTGGGTGTGCGTGGCCGCGATCAGCAGCCGGTCGGCGCCGACGCGCGCGGTGTCCACGGTGCGCGCGGCCGCCCACCGGTGCACCAGGAGCGACGGCATGTCCAGGTCCACCTGCACCAGCGCCAGCCGCTCGCCCCACCCGTCCTCCAGCACCATGGCCCGCGCGTAGAGCCGCCCCCGGTACCCCCGGCCGCGCTTCCCCTCGGGCCCGTAGCCGATCATGGCCGGCCCCGTCGGCGGGGTGATGTCGACCGCCGCGAACCCCGCGCGCAGCCCCATCGGCTGGGGCTGGGCCCCGGGCGACGGGGCGGCGGGGAGCTGCCCCCGCCTCGGCACGCACCCGGCCAGGGCGAGGACGGCCAGGCACCCGGAGACGACGGAGATGCGGGCGCGGCCGCGGGCGAACTGCAGGCTCATCGGATCCTCCTCGGCGGCCCGGGCGCGTACGAGAGTCCCATCTCGAACCACCAGCGGCGGGCGCTCGCGGCGGTGAGGGTGCGCTGCCGCGTGGCCGGGTCCTCGCTCCACTGGTGGTGGGCGGCCCCGTGCAGGGTGAGCGGCACCTCGACCAGGTCCTCGAGCGGGAGCACGACCGCGGCGGAGAGGTCGGCGTGCGTCAGCCCCGCGCCGGCGAAGGTGCGCAGCGGCGCCGTCTCGGGGGCGTCGGGCGGGTCGAAGCTGTACCCGGCCAGCGCGCGCAGCACCAGCGTGGCCGGGGCGTTGGGGAACGGCGCCAGCGGCAGCCAGTGCGTCACGTCCGCCTCCAGGTAGCGGCGGCTCTCCTCCAGGTCCCAGTAGAGCGCCGTGCGGGGGCTGAAGGGGAGGAGGCCGGCGCGGGGCCAGAGCTGGAGGTACGCCTCGCTGGTGCTCGCCTCTTCGCCCAGGCCGCCGCTCGCCTCGTCGCCGGTGAAGCGGTAGTGGACGACGCCCAGGGTCACGTCCGTCTCCAGCACGCGGTGGGTGTACTGCCCCCACACGTCCACCTCGCCGAAGCGGAGGTCGCGCCCCGCCAGGGTGAGGTCGTCCGGGCCGGCGCGCTCCACCTCCCAGGCGGCCCACGCCCCGAGCGCCAGCACGCCCGGCCCCGCGTCCGCCGTCACCCACCCGGCCGGCTGGAGCGTGTGCGGCGCCGCGCGGGTGATGCCGCGCCAGACGTAGTCGCCCGAGACCACCAGGTCCACCCCCGCCCGCACCTGCGCCGCCCCGTCCGTCGGCGCGGCGGCGATGGCGGCGGCGAGGAGGAGCCGGGTGCGCCAGCGGGGCGCGCGATGCGTCGTCATCGTTGCTGGAGCGGGGGAATCGGGAGAGCGGAGAGACGCGGCGGAATGAGGCGGCGGCGCGACGGAGGAGCCACGACATCAAGGTACGAAGCGCTGCCGCGGCGGCAAGGGGTCGTGTCGGATCAAGATCCACAACGGCATGCCTCACACAGAGTCAACGGAGTTAACGGAGGAACTTCATGTCGTTCTCCGTTGACTCCGTTAACTCCGTGTGAGGCTTGTCAGTGCAGCCAGTCGATCGATTGGCCGTGCGGACCCGTCACGGCGACGGGCCCCCCGTCGACCGAGAGGAGGAAGCGGTCCTCGGGCGGCTTCGTGGGAAGCTTCGCCGCGATCTCGGGGAGCACCCGCGGCGACTCGTTGCTGATCCAGACGGCGCCGAGCTCCGCCAGCAGGCGCACGAACCGGTCCCGGTCCCCCGGCGCCACGTAGGCCAGCACCGCGGAGTGGAAGACCACGAGCGTCGCCTCGCGCGGGGCCGTGGCCGCGAGTGCAGGCAGGTCTTGGACGAGATCGCCCTTGACGACCGTGGGCGGGTGGTCCCGGGCCAGGCGCATCGCGGCCCGCAGCCGCTCGGCGCGCGCCTCCTGGCCGGGCCAGACGAGCGTCTCCAGCCAGGCCGCCTCTTCCGGGTCGGACGGGTCGAGCGGGTTCAGGTCGAGCCCGGCGCGCCAGACGACCGTCGGCAGCTCGGCGGGGATCGGCGTGGCGGCGCTGGCGCGGCACGGGAACACGGGCGGTGGCGGAGCGCCCGGAGCCCTCGGCTCCAGGCGGACTCGACCGTAGTCGTACGCGTAGCGGTCAGGCAGGAGGCACAGCCCCGCGGACGCGCCCACCTCCAGCAGGGCGAGGGGCTGCGGAAGCCGAGCCAACGCCGGCAGCAGCGTGGCGCAGCGGCCCGGCTCGTTGGTCTGCGTGCCGCGCGCGAGGACGAGGCGGCGGATGGGCTCGGGGTGATCCGCGACGAGCCGGGAGAAGTGCCGTGGATCCCTCGGCGTCCCGTACAGGTGCCGCACCGCCGCGAAGACGAGGTTGGGCTGCTGCTTGGCCGCGGGGAGGGAAGCGACGAAGCGGAGCAGCGCCTCCGATTCGGCCACGCTCCGGGCCAGCTCCTCGTACAGCGGCGACACCCCCTTCGCCTCGTGCTCCGCGAAGTCGAGGTAGCGCGCCCGGATCTGCGCGAACGGCTCTTCCTGGCCGTCGATCGAGTCACTCACCTGCGATCTCCCGCAGCCGATTCGGACTGATGGTGACGAGGCGAGCGAGCATCCGTGCCGCTGCCGCGCCCAGCCCACGTGGCAAGGTGAGAAGATTCCTCGGCCCTGCCGTCATCCGTGCGGATGCTGGTTCCGTGTGATCGGGCCTCGGAATGACAGAGAACGGTCTGGTCGGTCGATCGTCGGTACGAGGCGGGGACCTGCGTCGCGCCCGTCGCGCGCAGCGCCGAAGTCCCTCCCCTGCAGTTCGGGGGAGGGACCGGCGCGCAGCGCCAGGGTGGGGGCTCCCACGGCCGCGCCGGAGCCAGCCGAAGCAGCGCCGCGCCCTACCGCCCGTCCAGCCGCTCGGCGAGGGCCCAGGCGAGCAGGGGGAGCATGAGCTCGTGGTGGCCGGTGAGGTGGAAGCCGCGGCCGCCGCCGGTGCGCGTGGGGCGCTCCACCACGTTCACCCGCGGGCGGTAGTGGCGCAGCATGTCGAAGTCCACCGCCGTGAAGCCGCGCGGCCGGCCCCCGTTCAGGTTGCGGGAGATGGTGAGCGCCTTCAGGAACACCTCGGGCATCACCACCGCCGAGCCCAGGTTGATCACCACCCCGCCCTCGTCCAGCCCCTCCAGCGCCGCCGCCAGCCGCCGGAAGTCGCGGTGCCCCGTCTCGCCGATCGCCGCCCCGTTCGCCGCCGGGTGCTGGTGGATGATCTCCGCGCCGATCGCCGGGTGCAGCGTGTACGGCACGCCCAGCAGGTGCGACTGGAGGAGGATCGACAGCTCCGGGTACGCGAGATCCTCCCGCTCCGCCAGGTCGCGGGCCAGCGACTCGCCCATCCCCCACCCCTCGCGCATCCCCCGCTCGAAGGCGCGGTTCATGTCGCGCCCGGTCTCCTCGGCCATCCCGAAGCTGCCGTCGGCCAGCCCCGCCTCCACGTCCTCGCTGGTTCCGCCCCAGCGCGCCATCTCGTAGTCGTGGATCGCCGCCGAGCCGTTCGACGCCAGGTGGGTGGCCGCCCCGCGCCGCATCAGGTCCACCAGGAGCGGCGCGAGCCCCGTCTTCACCACGTGCCCGCCCAGCATCCACAGCACCGTCCTCCGCCGCTCCGCCGCCGAGGCGACCGCGTCGGCCACCTGCAGGAACGCCTCCGCCTGCAGGATGCGCGGGAGCGAGGCGAGGAACGCCCCGAAGGTGCGCCCCCCCGCGTCGGCGGGCGGGGGCGCGGCGAACTGTTCGGCCAGCACCCGGTTGGGGCGCCCGGCCACGGGGACGGTGGTGAGACGCGAAAGGTCCGCCTCGGGGGGGCTCCCCGGGGCGGACCCTTCAGGACTGCCGTCGCGGCTCGTCACGTCGGTCGGCCGGATGCGTGGGGGATCAGGACGACGGGCGGAAGCTGCGCAGCGACATGGTGAGCGAGCCCACCACGGGGACGCGGCTCTTGATCAGCACCGGGATGCGGTGCCGGTCGTCGGAGAAGTAGATCTCCGCGCGGCCGCCCTCGCCGAAGAGGCCGTCGGTCTGGATCACCGGCTGCACCACGATGGTCCGGTAGGTCCCGGCCGGCACGCGCACCGTCTCCTTGCGCACCACCTTCACCACCACCGGGTTTCCGCTCTCCTTGAAGTAGCGGTTGAGCGTGTACTCGTCGCCCACCTCCAGCGGGAGGGTGCGGACGTAGTACATGAACGACAGGTCGTCGAGCGGCCGGTTGCTGGCCAGCGTCCCCGTGTCGCCGTTCTCGCGGCGGTAGGTCATGCGCTCGGGGAAGAAGTCGTAGGTGCGGTCGCGGCGGTAGCGCACCTCCTGCACCTGCTGGCGGAAGCGGCGCGAGAAGAGCTCGTCGGTGTCGATCCAGCTCTCGTAGCGGTCGTTCACCCGCGCGGGGCCGAAGCCGCCGGAGACGCGCATGCGGGCGTGGTAGGTGGCCTGGCCGCCCACCGTCTCGGTCCCCACCACCTCGATGGTGCCGCTGCCCACCGACACGGCGCCCAGCCGCACCTGGTACTCGGCGCGCTCGCCGGCGCCGAAGGGGTGGCGCGCCGTGGCGCGGGAGCCGTCCTGGGGCGCCGCCGCCCCCGCCAGCACGGCCACGGCCGCCAGCGCGGGGAGCACCGCCCATCGCTTCCTGCGAATCGTCTTCATCACGCTATCCTCCACGACCGCTCATGAACGGAGTGTCTCAACCGGCTTCGCCCGCGGGGGGCGGCTGCTTGCGCGGCCCGCGCCGCGAGCGCGAGCGCCTGCGCTTGGGCCCGGCGGCCGGGGCCGCTTCGCCCTCCACGCCCTCCTCGGCCTGCGGCTGCGGGGCAGCGGCCCGGATGGCGGGAGCCGGCTTCGGCGCCTGCGGGGGCCGGGGGCCGGTCGGCGGCTTGTGGCCGTGCGCCGGCTTCGGACCCGGGGCGGGCGCCGGCGGCGCGGCCTCCACCGCGGCAGCGGCGGCCGGCCGGCGCGGGGCCCGGCGCACCAGGTCCCACAGCTCCAGCGCGGTGCCCCACGGGCGGAAGCGCGTCTCGCGCTGGCGCCGCGTGTAGCGGAGCGACACCTCCACCCCCTCGGCCCGCCGCACGTGGGGCGATACCGAGAGGAGGAGCTCGGCGTTGGCCGCCCAGCCGCCGCGGGTGAGCAGCGGCCGGCCGTCGCGGTCCTGCAGCGCGCGCCTGAGCACCGCCACACGATACGCGCGGAACCCCGAGAGCGGATCGCCCAGCTCCTTCGGCAGCCGCGCGCGTCCCACGAGCCAGGGAAGCCCCTTGCGCGACCAGCGCAGCGAGCGGGGCAGCTCGCCCTCGGTGCCCGCCACCACCGAGCCCACCACGTCGGCCCCGCCTTCCAGCTTCTTGATGAAGTGGGGGATGTCGTCGGGGCTCTCGGTGAAGTCGGCCTGGAGGGTGATCACCACGTCGCGCTTGGGGTGCGTGGAGCGGTGCACCGCCTCGCGGATCAGCTTCTCCAGCGCGGCCGCGTACCCCGTGGGCCGCTCGTTGCGCAGCACCGTGAGCGGGAGCACGCGGGCGTAGGGCGCCAGGACTTCGGGGGTGTCGTCGGTGGAGCCGTCGTCGAGCACCAGGACGTGGTAGTCGCGCGGGAACTCGTCCATCACCCGGCGGATGCGCCAGAGGAGGACGCCGACGGTGCGGGCCTCGTTGAGCGCCGGGATGCAGATGTAGATCACGCGTCGTCCTCGCCGGTGTCGTCCCCGGCCGCCCCGGGGGCGCCGCCGGTACCCCGATCGTTCGCCGCGGGTTCCGCCCGCGGCTCGGTTTTCCAGCGCCGGTGGAACCAGAAGTACTGCTCGGGAGCGCGCCGCACCTGGGCCTCCAGCCGGGCCGCCAGCAGGGCGGTGAGCGCGCGCACGTCGGCCTCCAGGTCGCCCGTGCGGGGGACGGGGACGCGCTCGCCGGAGACCTCGTAGCGCACCCCCGCCTCCGGCAGCCGCCGCGCCACGCAGGCGAAGATGGGCGCGCCGAGGCGCAGCGCGAAGAGCGCGGGCCCGCGGTGGGTCGACGCCGGCCGGCCGAAGAAGGGGACGAAGATCCCGGCGCGCCGCGCGTCCTGGTCGCCCACGATCCCCACCACGCCGTTCCCGCGCAGCACGCGGGGGACGCGCGAAGGCGCCTCGCCCTGGTAGATGGTCTCCACGCCCAGGCGGCGGCGGAGCTGGTCCAGCCGCTCGTCCACCAGCCGGTTCCCCTGGCGGCGCACGATGGCCGCGATCGGCACCCCGCGCGAGGCGACCGTGGCGGCGGCGATCTCCCAGTTGCCGTAGTGCCCGGTCACCAGCAGGCACCCCTTCCCCTCCGAGAGCGCCCCCTCCATCTCCTCCCAGCCGACGGGGACGGTGCGCTCCACCACGGCCCGCGGGTCGAGCTTCGCCAGGCGCAGCATGGCGGCGGCCTCGCGCCCCAGGTGCTGGTACGCCGCGCGCGCGGTGCGGTGGATCCACTCGTCCGGCTGCTCGGGGAAGGCGAGGCGGAGGTTGGCCTCGACCACCTTCCTGCGGATCCCCATCCGGTAGACCATCCCCCCGATCCGCCGCCCGAACGCGTCCGCCGCGCTCTCCGGAAGCGTGGAGACGGCCTTCTCCAGCGTCCGGGCGAGCGCGTACTCCACCCGGTGCGCCGGCGAGTGGCGCCGCTTCTCCGCGGGCTTCGCGGCGCGCTTCGCCGCCGTCGTCGTTTCCGCCATCTATCTGAAAACGCTTCAGCCGAAAGTGAGAATGTCATCCCGAGGGAGCCGCCGCTCTCCGCAGGCGGCACCCGTCCCGGGCGAATGAATTCGCTGCAACAACTACACGAAGTCCGCCTTCGCGGACTGGCGGGCTGCGCCCGCGCGCTTCGCGCCCCGCGGCCAGCCTCCCGCCTCCAGGGAAGCTCCTGGGCCCGCGGCGAAACTAACCCGCGCCGGGGTGGGAGTCTACCGGGCGCGCAGAAGCCCGCGTCCCACCCGTCGCGCGAAGCGCCGAAGTCCCTCCCCTGAGGTTCGGGAGAGGGACAGGCGCGCCAGGCGCCAGGGCGGGGGCCGCCCGCCGCCGCGCCGATGCCGGAGGAAAGTGCGGTGACTTACCGACGTCGCGCTCCGTCGCGCGCGCGGATGCGCGGGAGCGCCTGCTGGACGCGCTCCAGCACGTCTTCGACGGTGATCTGCTCCATGCGGCCGTGCCTGGGGTCGCGCCGGCCGGGGTCGGGCGCGGCGCCGGGATCGGTGTAGCGGTCGATCCAGAGCTCCGCGTAGTCGCGCCCGTACGGCCCGCAGCGCCAGGGATTGGTGTGGCCGAAGAGCCCGATCCCCGGCACCTCCAGCGCGCGCGCCAGGTGCAGCGGCCCCGTGTCGGGCGCGATCACCACGCTGCTCCCGTCGAGCTGCCAGATCATCTGCCGGATCGGGTCGCCCATCGCCCACACCGGCCTGGTCGAAGCCCGCTCCACGATCTCCCGCGCGATCGCCACCTCGCGCTCGCCGCGCCCGCCGACCAGCATCGTCCGGAAGCCGAAGTCGTGCTCCAGCGCGTCCACCAGGCGGGCGTAGCGGTCCGCCATCCAGTCCTTGCGCCGGATCGCCGACGCCGGGACGAGCGCGGCGACGGGCCTGCCCTCCAGCGCGGCGAAGTACTCCGCCTGCGCGCGCCGCTCCTCGGGGGTGATGGCGATGCGGTACTCGACCCCGGGATTGCGGATCCCCAGGTGCTCCACGAACTCCAGGAACCCGTCCTGCGTGTGGCCGCGCGGCCGGGGGTCCAGGTGGTGGTTCGCCGCCAGCCAGGTGTAGTCGAACGAGCGCGCGCGGTCGAAGCCCAGCCGGTGCGGCGCGCGGGAGAAGAGCGTGGGCCAGACGCTCTTGAAGTAGACGTTGAGGTTGAGCGTGAGGTCGAAGCGCTTCCGCGCCAGGTTCCGCCTGAGCTCCAGCAGCCCGCGCCACCCGAGCTTCTTGCGGTAGACGACCACCTCGTCCACCGACGGGTGGGGCTGGAGGACGGGCGCGGGCATCGGCTCCACCACCCAGGTGATGTGCCGCTCCGGGTCGTCGTCCTTGAGCGCGTTGACCACCGGCAGCCCTTGCACCACGTCGCCCAGCCCCGTAAGCAGCACCACGCAGACCCGGCGCGAGGGGTAGCGCAGCTCGCTCACGCGGGGCCTCCGCCGCTCTTCCTCAGCCCCCTATCGATGTCATCCTGAGGGCGCCGCTGCACCGTCCCTTCGGAATGCGGGAAAGCCGGGCGGCGCCCGAAGGATCTATGGGTCGCCCTGCGAAGAGGCCGGCCTTCGTGCGACGCAGCCCTGGCGAGGGCGGCTGAAGCCGCGGCAACAACGGCGAGAAGCCTGCCTTCGCAGGCTGGTTCGGCGCGGTGGCCGCCTTCGGCACCGGCAGGCCGGGTCCGGGCGCGAAGCGCGCGGGCGCAGCCCGCTAGTCCGCGCAGGCGGACTTCGTGTGGTTGTTGCAGCGAATTGATTCGCCCGGCCCTGGTCGCCCCCATTCAATCCTCCCTCGCTTTCCGCGTGAGGTAGGCGAGTTGGAGGAGGATGAGCTGCCGCAGCGGATACCAGCGGCGCACGGCGGCGTCGACCTCCTCCGGCGGCGCGGGGATGAAGATCTCCGCGAGCGGCGACTGCAGCAGCGGGTGCTCGCGCCGGGCGCGGTCCGCCTCGGGCGACAGCGCGACGCTGCTCCACTTCGGCCATGGCCGGTGCCGCGCGCGCAGCTCGCCGGAGAGCACGGCGCGCGCCCCCCGCGCCGCCGCCAGCCCGGGCACCAGCAGCAGGTTCGCCCAGCGCCCGAACGCCGGGTAGCGCACGCTCCCGTGCGGCACCCAGCGCGTCTTCGCGAAGAACGGCCGCATCGCCAGGTGGAAGAGGCGCCGGTGCCGCTTCCACGCCGGGGGGACGGCCGCCGCCAGCTTCACCACCGCGGCGGCGTGGTAGACCTCGTGGCTGCGGAAGAGGCGGCGGTTGCCGTCCAGGTTCCCGCCGTGCTTGCGCATGCCCAGCGGCCACAGCACCCGCCACTCGTCCGCCGTCTCCGGCCGCATCTCCGCCAGCCAGTCGCGGAACGCCGTCTTGCGCGCCTCCACCTCGCGCAGCACCTCCTCGCGCAGCATCGGCTCGCGGGGGACGGCCACGGGCGGGCGCGGCCCCGGGCGCCGTTCCACGCCGTACTGCGACTTGAGCAGCGAATCCGACGACAGGCCGCCGAAGACGACCGGGAGATCGCGCATTCCCAGGCGGTCCTGGAAGCCGTAGCCGTGGACGTCCATGAAGAGGTGATGGCCGCCGACCAGCGACGCCACCGCCTCGAAGCCGTCCATGTAGTGCGTGGGGCTCCGCCGGCCGACCACCAGCTCCGCCCCGTGCGCCCGCGCCACCGCCCGCGCGATACGCACCTCGCGGCTCTCCCAGTCCGCGTAGGTGATCGGCCGCACCCGCACCCCCGGCGGCACGGCGCCCAGGAGCGCCCGCGAGTCCTCGCCGCCGCTCAGCAGGATGCCGGCCTCGTCCAGCCCGTCGCACGTCACGCGCAGGTCGTCCGCCACCGCCTCCCGCAGCGCGGCGGCCGCCTCGCGCACGGAGGCGAACGGGTTGCGCTCCTCCGGCCGCCAGAAGGTGCGGCCCGCGTCGACCCAGCCCCCGCGGCCGAAGCGGCGCGCGGTGGCGGGCATCGCCTGCCGGGCGCCGCGGTAGAGGGTGTGGGGGAAGGTGCAGGTGAGCGTCGCCGCCAGGTCCGCCGCCGAGACGGGGTCCACGTCGCGGTTCCTCCCCGCCGCGCGCGCCGCCGCGTCCACGTGCGTGCCGACGACCAGCGCGCCCTCCGCGTCGGTCGCGGTGAAGAGGGGGATGAAGGCGAAGAGGTCGGTGAGGACGATCCCGTCTCCGGTATCCTTGTCGACGCCGAGGACGGCGAAGTGGCCGTCGAGGTGGTCGTCCCAGGCGAGGCCGCGCTCCGTCTTCAGCAGGTCGTGCAGCGCGCGCCGCCGCCCGCCGCGCCAGGCGAGCCCCGCCGGCTCGGGGGCGATGCGGACCACCGGCTCGCCGGCCAGCACGCTCAGGAAGCGCCCGTCGTCCACGACGACGGATCCGGGATCGTGCGGGAAGAGGGCGACGGCGAGCGAGCCCCAGTCGCCGTGGTGCTCCTCGACGTCGGCGGCGACGGGGGCCAGGTAGCGCTCCAGGCAGGCGCGCAGCTCGCCGGGCGCGCGGCGGCGGGCGGAGAAGACGAAGTCGCTCATCCGCGCGCGGAGGCGTCGCCGCGCAGGACGGCCTCCGCCTCGTCCACCATCCGCTCCACGCCGAACCAGCGGGCCACCCGCCACGAGGCCTCCTCCACGCGCCGCCGCACCTCGCCCAGGTCGCCCTGCAGGACCGCCCGCATCGCCTCCGCCATCGCGGCGGGGTCGTCGGGCGGGACGATCCACCCGGCCGGCGGGCGCCCGCCCTGCTCGCCGAGCGCCGCGCGCACGCCGCTGACGTCGGTGGCCACCACGGGCGTGCCGGCGGCCATCGCCTCCAGCATCACGTTCGCCATCCCCTCGTTGCGGCTGGAGAGCACGAACAGGTCGCAGGCGGCGAGCACGCGCACCACGTCGCCCCGGTGCCCCGGCCAGCGCACGCGCTCCGCGATCCCCAGCGACTCCGCCCACGCGCGCAGCCTCACCTCCTCCGGCCCGGTGCCGAGGATCGCCGCCTCGGCGTCGGGGACGGCCGCGCGGGCGAAGGCCTCGAGCAGGAGGTCGAAGCCCTTGCGGCGGTGGACGTGCCCCGCCCCCGCCACCAGGCAGGCGTCGGGCGACGCGCCCAGCTCCCTGCGCACCGCCGCCCGCTCCTCCGGCGGCAGCGGCGGCGGAACGACGATGCCGTTGAGGACGACGTGCACCGCCCCGGCGGGGAACCACGGCGCCGAGCGCAGCCACTCGTCGCGGATCTCGGCGGAGTTGACGATCAGCGCATGGACGGCGCGGCGGAACGCCCGGGCGTGGCGGCGGCGCCGGAGTCCGCGCACGATGCCGAGCCGCACCACGACGCGCGGCACGCCGGCGCGGCGCGCGGCCCAGGCGCCCCACGCGGTCGTCTTCCACGAGGTGAGCAGCAGCGCGTCGGGGCGCTCGCGGCGCAGCCAGCGCGCGAAGCGGACCCCGCGCACCACGTCCGCGCCGACGCCGGGGCGCACGGCGGCCGTGGGGATGCCGCGGCGCTCCAGCTCGGGGCGCACCGCCCCGTCGCGGCGACACGAGACGACCACCCGATGGCCGCGCGCCAGCAGCCCGGCGGCCAGGGTGGCCAGCCACTTCTCGTTGCCGCCCCAGACGCGGCTGTTGTTCTGGATCACCACCTTCATGGCCGCCCGCCCCCCGTCAAGGCGCGGGATCCGTCCCGGGCGGCGCCGCCTCCCGCGAGCCGCGCAGCGCCGCCTCCACCCCGTCCACCATGGCCTCGACGGTGAACCAGTGCCGCAGGCGCCAGGCGGCCTCCTCCACCCGCGCCCGCACGGCGGCGGGGTCGCGGCCGAGGCCGTCCGCCACCTCCCCCATCGCCCCGGCGAGGGCGGCCGGGTCGCCCGGCGGCACGATCCACCCCGCGGCCGGGCGCGCGGAGCGGGGGGCGAGCGCGTCCCGCGCCCCCCCGACGTCGGTGGAGACCACCGGCCTCCGCGCCGCCATCGCCTCCAGCATCGCCACCGACATCCCCTCGCTCCGGCTGCTCAGCACGAAGAGGTCCGCCGCCGACAGCACGGCCGGCACGTCCGCCCGCTGGCCCAGCCAGTGCACCCGGCCGGCCACCCCGAGCTCCCCGGCCCGGCCGCGGAGCGCCTCGAGCCGCGGGCCCTCGCCCGCCACCACCAGGTGCAGGTCCGGCCTTCCGGCGCAGGCGAGCGCGCGCAGGAGGACGTCGAAGCCCTTGCGCGGCTCCAGCCCCCCCACGGCCGCCGCGAGCACGGCGCCGGCGGGGATCCCCAGCTCCTCGCGCAGCGGCGCGGGCGGCGCCGGGCGCGGGCGCACGCCGTTGGGCACGAGGTAGACGGCGCCCGGGGCCAGCCCGGGCACGTGCGCCAGCAGGTGCTCCCGGACCAGGCTCGAGTTGGCGATCACCGCGTCCACGTACCGGACGAGCGCGCGCCGGTACTTCCACCCCCGGGCGCCCGGGGGGATCGCGTGCACCCCGCCGACCCTCAGCGCCACCCGCGGCACCCCGGCGCGGCGCGCGGCCCAGCCGGCCGCCAGCGCGCGCTTCCACGAGGTGAGCAGCACCGCGTCCGGCCGCTCCCGCCGCAGCCACCGGGCGAAGCGCGCGGCGCTCGCGAGGTCGAGGTCCCCCCGGGGGCGGACCCCCGTCGTGCGGATGCCGGCCCCCTCGAAGGCGGCCTGGACCGGCCCTCCCGCCCGGCACGACACCACCAGCCGGTGGCCGCGCTCCCCCAGCTCCCGCGCGACCTCCAGGAGCTGGCGCTCGTTGCCGCGGATCGTGGCGCCCTCCACGTGAAAGGCCACCCTGAGGGGAGCCCCCGTCATGGCGCCGGGGGCGCCACGTCGTGGCGCAGGACCGCCACCAGCTCCCCCCGGCCGGGGTCGCCGGGCCGGCGGCGGAAGTCCCAGCGGCGCACCTCCAGCACGAAGCCCTGCACGCGGGGCCCCGGCGACGCGTTGGCGCGGCGCGCGCAGGCGTCGAGGAACTCCCTGAGCAGCGCGATCCGCTCCGGGTGCCTGCCCCAGTCGCGCAGGAGCCAGCGGTAGCGGGTGTCCGCCATCGCGCCGATCCACCGCTCGAAGCGCGCCGGCTCCACCCTGCCGTCCTCGTAGCGGACGAGGGGCCGGACGAACTGCACCGGCTCCGGCGGCGAGGGGCGGCTGAACATCTGCATCGCCGACAGGGGGAACTTCTCGGTCCGGGTGGCCCAGGCCAGGAAGGCCACCGCCAGGAACGCCTGCATCGCGCGCGTCTGCGGGACGAAGGACCGCACGCTGTGCCGGGCCGGGGCCGTCGCGGGGACGGGGCCCGGCGCGGCCGCCTCCGCCCCGCGCGCGCCCGGGAGCCAGCCGGCCAGCCGCCGCCGCAGCGGCCGCCAGTCGTAGAACACCGCCTGGATGGCGATCAGGTCGGGGAACAGGATGTTCTGCATCAGCAGGATGCCCACGTGCATCCCCGCCGTGAGCAGCGGCAGGACCTTGCGGGCCAGCCTGCTGACCAGCACCAGCGGGAAGGTCACCTCCCCCAGCAGCGCCGCGAGCCCGAGCACGCCGAACACCCAGCCCGGCGCCTGCAGCAGCCCGATCGTCACCTGGAAGTCGAAGTGCATCGGCTCCACCACGGTGGAGACCAGCATCTGCTTCATGTGCTCGCCGTGCCACCACGAGAGCCCGGTATTGCGGAGCTTGCTCAAGCCCGCCATCCCGTAGGGCAGCGCGATCCCCGTCCACACCAGCAGGCGCGCCGCCCCGTAGCGCAGGGTCGGCTCCCGCGCGGGGGGGACCGGCAGGCCGCGCCGCGCGCGCAGCCGGCGGTCCAGCGAGAACGCGTCGCCGCAGGGGGTGAGGGCGAGGAGCAGGAGCGCGTACAGCGGCACCAGCCCCATGTGGTACGACCACGAGTACGCCCGGAAGATGCTCGCGAACAGCAGGTAGGCGAGCGCCGCCGCCGGCACGGTCCAGCGGGTGAAGAGCCCCACCAGCGCCAGCGCCAGCAGCAGCGCGGTCGCCGACTCGTAGACCCGCAGCGCCGCCGGGCTCGCCAGGAAGGCGTCGAAGCCGATCGGGAGGCCGTGGAGCAGCCCCACCAGCCAGTGCCGGTCCAGGTCGAGCATCCCGCGGGGGAGGTAGGCGGAACTCGGCAGGTCTTCCCAGAGCACGTTGGCCAGCAGGATGGCGGCGATCCAGCCGCGCATGGCGCCGAGCCCTTCGGCCGTCGCGGGCTCGAGCCAGCGCGCCGCGCGGTGCGGGGCCAGCGCGGCCAGGGCCGGCACCAGGGCGCAGAGCGCCACCAGGACCAGCACCGTGTCGCGCAGCACCGAGCGCCCCGGCCGGGCGGTCAGCCCCGGGAACAGCAGCGCCAGCACCGCGCCCGCCAGCAGGCACAGCGCGGCCGCGCCGGCGGCCAGCAGCCAGCGGCGCGCCTCGGGCGAAAGCCGCCCGGCCGCCTCCATCTTTTCGAGGTTCGTCGCCATCGTCACTTCGGGGGGTCCGCCGGTCGTCCGCCGCCGAGCACCGCCTCCCACCGGTCCAGCATGCGTTCGAAGTCGAAGCGCTCCGCCGCCGCCCGCCGCGCCGCGTCCGCCATCGCCGCGCGGCGCCCGGGATCCTCCAGCACGGATCGCAGCGCGTCCGCGATCTCCTCCACCTCGAACCCGCGCGTCACGATCCCCGGCGCCGCGCCGTCCGCGAGCGGCGCCAGCGCGTCGTCGGCGCCGCTCACGGGGGTGCTGACCACGGGGACGCCGGCCGCCAGCGCCTCCAGCATGGCGTTGCTCATCCCCTCCTTGTCGGAGGTGACGGCGAAGACGTCGAAGGCGCCCAGCACGTCGGCCGGGTCGGCGCGCCAGCCGGGGAAGTGCACTCGGGTCCCGAGCCCCAGCCGATCCGCCAGCGCCTCGAGCTCCTCGCGCCGCCTCCCCTCGCCCGCCAGCACGCAGTGCACGTCCGCGGGGAGCGCCGCCACCGCCTCCAGCAGCCGGTCGAAGCGCTTCTGCCGCGCCAGCCGCGCCACGGCGCCGACCACCGGGGCGCCCGGCGGGATGCCGAGCCGCTCCCGCACCTCGGCGGGCGAATGGCGGGCGGGGTGGGGGTGCACGGCGTTGTGGATGACGGGGACGCGCGCCGGGGTCCACCCGGGGAGCGCGGTGAAGGCCGGGCGCAGCCGCGAGGCGTTCACCACCACCGCGTCCACCCACCAGCGCAGCGCCAGGCGGTACTTGGGCCCGCGCGGCGCGTGCCCCTCCAGCCCCACCCGGGCGACCACGCGCGGCACCCCGGCCAGCCGGGCGCCCAGCGACGCCAGCGGCACCTTCTTCCACCCCGCGACGACCAGCGCGTCCGGCCGGTCCTTTCGCAGCACGAGCGCGAAGCGCAGCGCGTGCGGCAGCGCCGCGTCCCCGCCGATCGCCAGGACGCGCGCGGGCACCCCCATCGCCGCGGCCTTCTCGGCGACCAGCGGCTCGTTGCAGAAGAGCTGCACCCGGTGCCCGCGCTTCCGCAACCCGGCCAGGAGGAGCGTCGTCGCGCGCTCCGCCCCGCCCCAGATGCGCGTCCCCAGGTGCGCCGCTATGTACACGCGCACCTTCTCTCGCCGCCGGTTCGCGCGGACGGCATCGCCCGCGCGGGTGTTCCGTAGGGGCGAGCCTGCGAGTACGTACACAGCCGGCTCGAGCGCGAGACCTGGCTACCGCACCGGGGCCGCCATCCGCCGGGCGAGGCAGGCCTCGCCCCTACGGGTTCACGGCGGCTCACGCGCCGAAGAACGCGCGCACCGTGTCCGCCACGTACTCCCGCTGCGCGTCGGCCAGTTCGGGATAGACGGGGAGCGAGAGCACCTCCCTGCAGGCGCGCTCCGACTCGGGGAACTGGCCCTCGCGGTAGCCCAGGTAGGCGAAGCACTCCTGCAGGTGGAGCGGCACCGGGTAGTAGACCGAGCTGCCGACGCCGCGCCCCGTGAGGAAGTCGCGCAGCGCGTCGCGGCGGCCGCCGGGGACGCGCACCGTGTACTGGTTGACGATGGACTCGTTGCCCTCGCGCACCACCGGCGTCACCAGCCCGTCCACGCCCGCGAAGGCCTGGTCGTAGAACGCGGCGTGCTCGCGCCGCCTGGCGCTCCAGCCGTCCAGGTGGGGGAGCTTGGCGGAGAGGACGGCGGCCTGGAGCGCGTCGAGGCGCGAGTTGTAGCCCACCATCTCGTGGTGGTACATCTGCCGGCCGCCGTGCACCCGCAGCTTGCGCAGCCGCTCGGCCAGGACGTCGTCGTTCGTCACGGTCATCCCCGCGTCGCCGAACGCGCCCAGGTTCTTGGTGGGGAAGAAGGAGAAGGCGGTGGCGTCGCCCAGCGTCCCCGTGGTGATCCACCGCCCGTTCCCCAGCCGCTGCCGCGCGCCGATCGCCTGCGCCGCGTCCTCCAGCACCGCGATCCCGCGCCGGTCGCCGAGCGCGCGGAAGGCGGCCATGTCGGCCATCTGCCCGAAGAGGTGCACGGGGACCACGACGCGCGTCCGTTCGGTGACGGCGGCCTCGGCGGCTGCGGGGCTCAGGTTGAAGGTGTCGGGGTCGATGTCGGCGAAGACGGTGCGGGCGCCCACGTTGTGGATGGTGCCCGCCGTGGCGAAGAAGGTGAAGGGCGGCGCGATCACCTCCGTGTCCGGGCCGCAGTCGAACGCGCGCAGCGCCAGCAGCAGCGCGTCGGTCCCGCTCGCGCAGCCGACGGCGTGCTTCACCCGGAGCCTGGCCGCCACCTCCTCCTCGAAGCGCTCGACCACCGGCCCCAGGATGAAGCGCTGGTCGTCGATCACCCCCTGCACGGCCGCCATCACCTCGTCCGCGACCGCGCGGTACTGCTCCTTCAGGTCCAGCAGCGGAACGTTCATCTATCTGCCCGAATGCGGTTGTATGTTCATCCGTCGGTATGTCATTCCGAGCGGAGCCCGGTGCGCCGAACCCGCGTCTGCACCGTCGCCATCCGGGCTCCCGAGGAATCTACCCGCGGCTGCCACGAGGCCGGACCCGTGCGCGGAGCCGTCCACCCGGCGGGGTGAGTAGATTCCTCGGGCGCCGCCGGGCTTCAGTGTGTCGATGGCCCCGGTGCCGCGGCGCCGCTCGGAATGACATCCGAGGCAATCGCGCGAAACGCAGCCCCCCGCAAGCAGTTCTCCCCCTCTCCCCTCGTGGGAGAGGGGGCCGGGGGGAGAGGGGCACCCCGCCGCCGCACCGAATCCGTCGCGCGTTCAGTCCGCCGCCTCGTCGCCCGCGGCGACCTCCAGCGCCTCGCGGTCTTCCGCGCGCGCGCCCTCGTCGGCGGCGAACTGGAGGCGGTAGAGGCGGCGGTAGAGGCCTTCCTCGCCCAGCAGCTCGTCGTGCGTGCCGCGCTGCACGATGCGGCCGGCGTCCAGCACCACGATCTGGTCCGCCCGCCGCACGGTGGAGAGGCGGTGCGCGATCACCAGCACCGCGCGGTGCTCCATCACCTCCTCGATCGCCTGCTGCACCAGCCGCTCGCTCTCGGTGTCGAGTGCGCTGGTGGCCTCGTCCAGGATCAGCAGCGGCGGGTTGCGCAGCAGCGCCCGCGCGATGGCGATCCGCTGGCGCTGCCCGCCCGAGAGGCGCGTCCCCTTCTCCCCCAGCACCGTGTCGTAGCCCTGCGGGAGCGCGGCGATGAAGTCGTGCGCGTTGGCCGCCCGCGCCGCCGCCTCCACCGCCTCCGGCGATGCGTCGGGCATCCCGTAGGCGACGTTGGCGCGCACCGTGTCGTGGAAGAGGATGGTCTCCTGCGTCACGATCCCCAGGATCCCCCGGAGCTCCGCCAGCTTGAGGCGGCGCAGGTCCACCCCGTCCAGCGTGATCCGCCCTTCGGTGGGGTCGTGGAAGCGCGGCAGCAGGTCGGCCAGCGTGCTCTTCCCCGCCCCGCTGGGGCCCACCAGCGCCACCACCTCGCCCGGGTGGATGGCGAGGTCGATCCCCTCCAGCACCGGCGCCCCCGGCTGGTAGGCGAAGCCCACGCCCTCGAAGCGCACCGCGTCGCGGAAGCCGGGAAAGGGCGCCGCGTCGGCGGGGTCGACGATCTCCACGGGCGCGTCCAGCAGCTCGAAGGCGCGCTCCGCCGCGGCGAGGCCGGGCTGCACCAGGGCGGGGTACTGGGCCAGGAACTTCACCGGCGACATCATCCGCCCCGCCACCAGGAGCGCGGTGAGGAACAGGCTGGGCAGGAGCGAGCGCTCGATCAGCACCAGCCAGCTCCCGTACCAGATCAGCGCCAGGATCGCCGTGGCGGTGATCATCTCCGTCGCGGGCGGGAAGAACTTGCGCCAGCGGTCGTTGCGCGAGAGCGCCTTGTAGTGGCGCTGCGTGAGGCGCCGGAAGCGGGACTCCTCCCACTCCTCCGCGCCCGAGGCCTTCACCAGGCGGATCCCGGCCACGGTCTCCTGCACGTGCGCCGCCACCTCGCCCACCGCGTCCAGCACGCGCAGCACGCCCCGGCGCAGGCGCTTGCGGAAGCGCGCCCACAGCCCCAGCATCGGCGGGAGGAAGACCACCGCCACCAGCGTGAGCTTCCACGAGATGGCGATGAGCGTCGCCAGCAGGAAGAGCGTCTGGATCGCCGAGGAGAGGAGCTTGGTGAGGTTGCCGGTCACCAGGCCGCGGAACTGGTCGACGTCGTTGGTGACGCGCGAGATGATCTGCCCCGCGCGGGTGCGCTGGAAGAAGGGGAACCCCAGCCGCAGCAGGTGCGCGTAGATCCGGTTGCGCACGTCGCGGGTGACCCGCCCCTCCACCAGCGTGGAGGTGTAGCCCTGCAGCCAGAGGGCCAGGTTCTTCACCAGGAACACGCAGAAGATCACCAGCACCACGTCGCGCAGCGCCGCCATCGGCGAGCCGCGCGCCACCACGCCGCCCACCGCCCAGTTCAGCAGCCGCGGCACCACGCCGCTCCCCCCGCCGAAGAGCTCCGCCGTCCGCCCCGCCGCGCCCTCGTTGAAGAGCACGTTCAGGAAGGGGATGAGGAGCGTGAGGCTGAAGGCGTCGAGCGCCGCGTGCACCGTCATGGCCCCCACGCACAGCGCGAAGAGCCCCGCGTGGGGGCGCAGGTAGCGCAGGATGCGCAGGTACAGCTTCATCGCGGGGTGAGCAGCGCCACCGGGAGGATCATCTCCTCGGGGCTGATCCCGCCGTGCAGGAAGCTGCCGCGGTAGCGCGCCTGGTACTGGCGCAGCTTGGTGGGATACACGAAGAAGACGTCTTCCAGCGCGATCAGGTAATTGGTCGCCTGGCGCCCCGGCGGGAAGCGCAGCCGGCGCGGGTCGTTGGTGGAGAAGGCGGTGCTCCGGTCCTCGGCGCGCAGGTCGTCGCCGAACTTGTAGCGCAGGTTCTGCGTGGTGTCGCGCTTGGCGAACACGGTGGCCGGGCGGTGGCAGTGGATCGAGCCGTGGTCGGTGGTCACCAGCACGGGGATGCCCTTCTGCAGCGCCGTGCGGATGGCCACCAGCGCCTCGGAGCGCTCGAACCACTGCCGGGTGAGCGCCCTGAGCGCCTCCTTGTCGCGCGCCACTTCCATCAGCACGGCGGATTCCGACCGGCCGTGGGTGAGCTGGTCCACGAAGTTGAAGACCACCGCCGTCACCCCCGGCTGCGAGAGGTGCCCGGGGAGGCGGCGGAGCAGCGACTCGCCGTCGCCCGCCTCGAACACCTTCTCGTAGTGCACGGGGAGGTTCCCCTCCAGGCGCCGCACCTGCTCGCGGAACAGCTCGCCCTCGAACGAGTTCAGGCTCCCCTCGCCGTCCCACCCCCACCAGCCGGGGACGCGCTCGGCGATCTGGTCGGGGTACATCCCGCTGAAGATGGCGTTGCGCGAGAACGGCGTGGCCGTGGGGAGGATCGAGTAGTAGGTGGCCTCCTCCACCTGCGCGAACGGCTCCAGCAGCGGCACGATGGTGCGCCACTGGTCCAGCCGCAGGCAGTCGATGATCACGAAGAACGTGGTGCGCCCGGTGCCCATCACCGGCTCCAGGTACTGCGGCACCACGTCCACCGAGAGCGGCGGGCGGTCTTCGGCGCCGTTCACCCACCCGGCGTACTCGTCGCAGACGAACTGGCAGAACTCGCGGCGGAAGTCGTCGAGGAGCGTCTCCAGCGAGGCCAGGAGCCCCGTCTCGCCGGCGGCGCGCAGCTTGAGCTCCCAGTCCACCAGCTCCGAGTACGCCGCGCACCACTCCCGCCACCCGCGCGCGGCGCCGTGCTCGGCGTTCAGCTCGCGGAAGCGCGAGGCGAAGTCGCGCGCGATCACCTGCTGCTGGATCTGGCGGCCTTCGAGCAGCCGGGTGACGACCGAGAGCACCTGGCGGGGCGAGGTGGGCTTGACCAGGTAGTCGGCCACGCGGCGGCCGATCGCCTCGGTCATGGTGCGGTCTTCCTCGCTCTTGGTCACCATGACGACGGGGACGCGCGCGTCCAGCCGGCGCAGCTCGTCGAACACCTCCATCCCCGAGCGGCCGGGCATCTGCTCGTCCAGCAGCACCAGGTCGTAGGGCGACATGCGCAGCAGCTCCAGCGCGTCGTCGCCGTTGGAGACGGCGTCGACGTGGTAGCCGCGCCCCTGCATGAAGAGCAGGTGGGGGCGGAGGAGGTCGATCTCGTCGTCGACCCAGAGGAGGCGCTTCGCGGGAGCCGGCATATGTGGAAAACCTAGCCGCTGCAACGGAAGCGGTCAACGCGACGTCTGAACCGCAGGGGACAGGGAACAGGGGACAGGGTACAGCGGGCGGCCGGGTGTCGTTCCTTTCAACTTTCGCACTCTCGCACTTTCGCACTTTCGCACTGCCGTTCGACCCCGCAGGTTGGTCGCCCATGCCACGCACCCCGCGCCCCGCCGAGCCGCCGATCACCGGCTTCGTCCCGATGGAGGACGGGCGCACGCGCCTGCTGGTGCGCGGCGGCTGGGAAGACGCCGCCGCGGTCGTCGCCAACTCCGAGGGCGCGGTGCGGGCGGGAATCGTCGCCGGGGGGCGGGAGGCGCACGCCGTGGTCGAGCTGCCGAACGGGGAGCGGGCGGTGCTCCGGCGCTACCGGCGGGGCGGGCTGGTGCGGCACTTCAACCGCGAGCTGTACTTCGGCGGCAACCGCGCCTTCGACGAGCTGCGCGCCACCGAGCGGGCCCGCGCCGGCGGCGTGCGCGCGCCGCTGGTGATCGCCGCCGTGGAGCGCCCGGCGCGCCTGGCCGGCTACCGCGCGCTCCTCGCCACCGTGCTGATCCCCAACGCGCGCAACGCGGCGGCCTTCCTGGCGGACGCTGCGGAAGACGAGCGGCGGGAGGTGCTGCGCGAGGCGGGGCGGCAGGTGGGGCTGATGCACGCGGCGGGGGTGGCGCACCCGGACCTCAACCTGCGCAACCTGCTGGTGGCGGAGGAGGGCGGCGCGCGGGTGGTCTACCTCCTCGACTTCGACCGGGCCCAGGTCTCCGCCGGCCCCGTCTCCCCCGCCTGCCGCGAGCGCGACCTGCGCCGCCTGTCCCGCTCCGCCCGCAAGCTCCGCGCGCCCATCCCCCCCGACGCCTGGTCTGCCTTCCGCGACGGCTACGGCCCCGACTGGCCCCCCGGCGTGGACCTGACGAAAGCACGAAAAACACCGTAGGGGCGAGGCCTGCCTCGACCGCCCCCGCCCGCGCCAAAGCCAGCCCCAAAGCACCCCACACCCTGCCCCGCAGTCCGCGAAGGCGGACTTTGTGCCGTTGTAGCCCCCGGCTTTCAACCGGGGGATTGCGGAGGGTCGGGGGATTGGGAATCGGGAGATCGCGGGGATGCGGCGGACCGCGGATACCGCCGCAGCGCCGTCTCCACCTTCTCCACCACCTGCTCGACGGTGATGCGCTCCATCCGCCCGGGCCGGTTCTTCGCGGTGAGCGGGTAGTCCTCGCCGGGGTCGCCGAACGCGTCGATCAGCAGGTCGTGGAAGCGGCGGTAGGGGCCGAAGCGCTTCGGGTTGGTGTAGCCCATCAGCGCCACCGACGGCGTGCCCAGCGCAACGCCCACGTGCAGCGGACCCGTGTCGGGGCTCACCAGCACGTCCGCGCGGTCGAGCAGGTACGCCACGCGCCGCAGGTCCCACTCGCGCAGGTCCAGCGGGGGATGCGCCGCGCGCCGGATCGTCTCCGCCACCGCCTCCTCGCGTGCCGACTTCGCCCCCACCAGCACCGTGCGCGCGCCCAGGTCCCCCGCCAGCGCGTCCGCCAGGCGCGCGTACCGCTCGGCCGGCCACTCCTTCTCCGGCTTGCTCGTCCCCACCACGAACGCGACGGTCGGCCGGTCCAACTCCGGCAGCAGCCCGGCGTAGCGCGCGCGCTCCTCCTCCGTCGGCCCCACTCCCCACTCCAGCCGCCGCCCGACGCCCAGGTAGTCGAGGAACTCCAGCAGCTCGTCCTGGATGTGCGCCCGCGGCCGCGGCGGGATGCGCTCGTTCGTCAGCAGCCAGGTCAGGTCGCGCGCCCGCCGCCGGTCGAAGCCCACCCGCCGCGGTGACGACAGGAGCGTGGCCACGATCCCCGCCTTCAGGTAACTCTGCAGCGTCAGCACCAGGTCGAAGCGCCGCCCGGCCGCGCGCCGCCGCAGCTCGCGGAAGCCGCGCGCCCCCGCCTTGCGGTCGAACACCAGGAGCTCGTCCGCCGCGCCGATCGGCTCCAGGAGCCCCAGCGGCCCCGGCTGCACCGCCCAGGTGATCCGCGCCCCCGGCCACGCCGCGCGCAGCGAGCGGACGACGGGAAGCGTGTGCACCACGTCGCCCACCGCCGTGAGCATCACCACCGCCACCTCCCGCGGCGGATCGGATGGCGCCCCGCTCACGACGCCCCCGGACCCGGGCGGCGGTCCGCGTAGCGCTCGCGCCAGCGCTCCACGCGCTCCAGCACGTCGTCCACGGTGATGCGGCGCATGCGGCCGGGGCGCTTCTGCATCGAGACCGGGTAGTCCTCGCCCGGGTCGCCGTACGCGTCCACCAGCAGGTCGTGGAAGCGGCGCCAGGGCCCCACGCGCTTCGGGTTGTTGAAGCCCATCAGCGCCACGGTGGGCACGTCCATCGCCACCGCCATGTGCATCGGCCCCGTGTCGAGCGAGACGACCAGCGCCGACCCGTCGATCAGCGCCACCAGGTCCCTGAGCGGCGCGCCGAGGGTCGAGACGACCGGATGCCGCGCCAGGCGGACGATCTCGCGCTCCGTCTCCAGCTCGCGCGGCGAGCGCCCGCCGGCCAGCACGGAGGTGAGGCCGTATCTCTCCGCGAGCGCGTCCGCCAGCGCCGCCCACCGCTCGGGGAGCCACTCCTTCTCCGGGTGGCTGCTCCCGATCACCAGCAGCGCCGCCGGGCGCGGGATCGTGGCGAACAGCTCGCGCTGGCGGGCGCGCTCGTGCGGCCACGGGCCCAGGTTCCACTCCACCGGCTCGGGGTCGACGCCGAGCGCATGGAGGAACTCGAAGTACTGCTCCTGCACGTGCTGCGGCGCGTGCGGCGGGATCTTCCGGTTGGTGACCAGCCAGTTCCAGTCGCGCGCCCGCGCCCGGTCGAACCCCAGCTTCACCGGCGCGCGGGCCAGCGCGGTGACGACGCTGGCCTTGAAGTAGACCTGCAGGTCGACCAGCAGGTCGAAGCGCCGCGCCCGGAGCGCCCGCCCGACTTCCGCGAAGCCGCGCCACCCCTTCGCGCGCTCGAAGACGACGATCTCGTCCACCGCCGGGTGCCCGCGCACCAGCGAAGCCGGCCCGGGCTGCAGCACCCAGGTGAGGCGCGCCGCCGGGTCGTGGCGCCTGAGCGCGTTGACCACGGGGAGGACGTGCACGGCGTCTCCCAGGGCGCTCATCATCACGATGCACACGCGGCCGAGCCGCGGCGGCGCGTCGGGCAAGTGCGTCTCGGCGCTGGACGTACGGGGGAGGGCCCGGGCGGCGGGCAGGACGGGGGCGGAAGATAGGCCGCGGTGCGGGCGCGGCAACCCCGCCGGGATGGCGCCGGGTGCGCCGCGCGGCTAGAATGGCGGGCCTCACATCCCCCATAGCGGAAAGGACTTCGGCCTTCGTGGAGACGATGGAAACGATCGGCGCCCTGATCTCGCGGCTGGCGGCCACCAACGTCGAGCTGTGGCACGAAGAAGACAGGGCGCGCTCCGACGACGACCACCAGGTGGCGGCCGCCAAGCGCGCCGTCGACCGCCTGAACCAGCGCCGCAACGACCTGATCGAGCGCATCGACGAGGCCGTGCTGGAGGCCGTGCGCGCCGAGCGCGGAGGCGCCGGTGGCTGAGACCGTGGGCTCGCTCGCCGACAAGATCTCCATCATGGAGCTGAAGATCTGGCACATGCGCGAGCAGGCCGAGCGAAGCGACGCCGCCCCCGAGTTCCGCGCCGCGTGCGAGCGGCGCCTGGAGGTGCTGCGCCTCCAGCGCGACGACCTGGCCGAGGAGCTCACCGCGCTCCTCTCCGACATCGCCGCCGGCCGCGTGGTGCCGAAGGTCTACCGCCAGTTCAAGATGTACAACGACCCGCAGTACCGCCGGCCGTCCACCTGACGGAAAGTCGCCTGTTTCATCGGGCCGCGCGGAGGACGGACGGGCGGCCGACGAGCGCCTGCCGGGCGGCGCCCGGCCCGGTCAGTAAACCCGCCTGAACAGGCCGGTGTCCACGAGTCCGTCCGCATCGCGCGCGTCGACCGACTGCACGGGATCGGCGCCGGAGAACAGATACTCGCGCCCGCTGACGGGACCGTTCACCCGCACCCGGCGGTCGTGGTTGAACCGGACCCTGACCGATGCGGGCGGCGGCGGAGCGGGCGCCTCCCCGGCCGCCTCCACGGGCGGGGGAGCGGTCGGGACGGCGGCGGGGGGAACCCACAGCGAGGCGGCGGGACGCGCGGCCTCTGCCGCCAACGCGGCACGACTCTGTCCACAGCACGGCATTCGGAACCTCCCGGTGATTCGTTTCAGTCGAGCGGCGTGATGCCGACCCGCGGCGCGGTGGCTCGCTCCAGCAGCGAGGCGCCGCCGGAGAGCGCAAGCCAGACGACCACCAGGTCCACCGGCCGCTGCGCCACGAACCCGGCGAACGGCGCCGCCACCCAGACGCTCAGGCAGTAGAAGCAGTCCATCAGGCGGCCGAGGAGGCCAGCCCCGAGGCGCGCCCGGAGCCGGGCGACCACCTCGCCCGGGCCGTCCTCCGCCGCCAGCAGGTGCGTGACCCGCCAGACGGCGAGGACGGCCAGCACGAACCTCAGCCACGCCTCCACGTCAGCCCTCGAGCGTGTCCAGCTTTCCACCGAGCGCCGAGCCCGGCCCCGGCTGCGCCGCCTCCGCGTCCAGGGGCGCTTCCACCCCCAGCCCCTTCGGACCCAGGTCGTTGCAGACGTACACCGCGCACGGCGCCGACCATTTCTCGTGGCACCCCGGGGTGCAGTCGCTGCGCGTCCGGTCCCGCACGTAGAGCTGGATGGTGTACGGGCAGCACTCGCCGCGCTTCAGGGCGAACCCCGGGGGCGGCGCGAAGGGCGGCGCCAGGCTCGCGGCGCAGACCGCGTCGAACGCCCGCAGGTCGAAGGCGGTCAGCGGCCCGTAGAAGTGCATCGGCACCACCGGCCAGTTCGGCGGCCCCGGCGGGCACCCCGCCGTCTGCCAGCAGCGCTTGCCGGGATCGCCGACCCGCGAGGTCCCCCGGTGCTGGTCCACGGCGCCGGTGAGCGCGTCCGCGTGGAAGTTCACCAGGTCGGGGGTGATGGGGATCTGCCAGGTGGGGCCCCCCGGGCAGCCGCGGGTGATCCAGATCGAGTAGTAGTGGAAGTTGTCGCTCGGGTACGTGGGATCGAACGGGTCGATCAGCTCGTCGAACGCCACGCCCATCAGCTGGCCCAGCCACGGCGTGCCGCAGCCGGCCCCGCCCGACAGCTTCTTCAGCAGCAGCCTGCTGCAGTTCGGCACGCCCGCGAAGCCCGCCAGCTGCGCGTGGATCGGCTGGTTGTCGATCCAGACGCACTGCGTGTCGTAGTAGTGGTGTCCCTGCGTGTCCCGCACGTCCAGCAGCAGGGTGTAGAGGCCGCTGCGGCACGGGTGGTGGCGGTCGGGGCACGACGGCAGCTGCGAGGCGCTGTGGAAGCAGAAGTCGTGGAGCTTCCACACCGTGATCGGCGGCGCGGGAAGCGGCAGGAGCTGGATCTGCGTCTGCACCAGCTGCGTGGTCAGCACCCCCGAGATCACCTGGTTCCACGGCGCGCGCTTCCCGGCCTCGTCGGGTGGGGTGTAGCACACCGGCGTGGGGAGGAGCGAGCCGGTGAACGCCGCCGGGGTGAACCCCGGGTCCAGCGGCCCCGGCAGGCAGCCGACGCCGTAGCGCAGGTCGAAGCACTCGATCTTCCGGTCGTTGCACTCGCCCACCCAGGCGCTGCCGTGCACCGTGAAATCGCAGCCGACGGGGACCACGTGCCCACCCGGGTTGCCGCTCACGATCGGCGCGCTGGAGACGAACGGCCCGGGCGGCGTCCGCACCGGCGCCCCGCCCACGTGGTCGATCCACACCAGGTGCCGGAACAGGTTGAAGGTCGTGCAGCAGCAGGGCGGCGCGGCGCCGAGCGCGGAGCGCAGGCAGACGCGCACCTCGTACGAGCGCGCCGTGAAGGTGGTGGTGTCGATCCAGCCGAGCACGCCGCCCACCACCGGGACGGTGCCGCTGCCGCCGCCCCCGGGGTACACGACGTGGTCGCTGTGCCAGCCGCCGCCCTGGTCGCAGGCATCGCCTTCCACGAAGCGCCACTCGATGGTGTAGCCCGCGAAGAAGGCGCCGGCCGCGGTGCCGACGACGGGCACCGCGAAGCCACCCACGTTCGGCTCCAGCTCGTCGGCCACGCACCCGTGCGGTCCCGTGAGCTCGCAGTGGAGCGGGCGGAAACAGTCGCGCAGCGCCGCCTGGTACTCGCGGTAGCAGGCCAGGATCTGGCTCCGCGTGCGCGCGCACGCCAGGCAGCAGCCGAAGCGCACCGCGGCCAGGCACCAGCAGCGGCAGAGCCAGAAGAACGGGTCGCGCTGGTGGGCGGTGAAGCCTTCCCTCCCCAGGATCAGCGGGGCGTTGGCGGCGCTCAGCAGGCGCTCGAACACCTGCGCGGCGAAGCGGTCGTCGCGGCAGCAGTCGAACTTCCCGCCCACCGTCCACCAGTCCGCCCTGGGGGATTCCGGGTCGCCGGCCCTGGTGAGCAGGCGCACGTTGAGCTGCTCTTCGGCCAGCCACTCCTGGTAGATCTCGCCGAAGGCGTGGATGAGCTGCTCGGCGTCGCGGCGCTCGGCCTCGGTGAGCTGACGCTCGCCCAGCGGCGTTCCCACCGCCTCGCGGACGCAGAGCAGGTAGCGGTACAGGTAGTAGGCGAGCGCCCGGAAGTCGCGGCAGCCGCGGCACACGAGCCATCCGAACATCCAGCAGCAGCGCACGTACAGCAGACACCAGCGCCACCGCTGCGCGTCGCCCAGAACCTCGCGGGCCTCGGCCGGGAAGAGGCGCAGGGCCGTCTCCTCGTTGAAGAAGCGCGCGGCCACCTGCGCCGCCATCTCGACCTCGTCCTCCAGCCCCGCCGCGAGCGCCACGTCTCCGGCCGCCTCCTCGGTGCCGGCGCGGAGGGCGGGCGCGTACGCCTCCATGAACTCTTTGAAGCCCGGCTCCGGCTGTGACGCGGCGGCGTGCGCCTCGGTGCGGCGCGCGCGCGGGTCTTCTTCTTCATTGCTCATTGTGGGTGCTCCTGAAAGGGAGAGAATGAAAGCTCCGGGACGCGCGGGGAAGTGAGGTTCTCCGGTTGGAGGGAAGGGGCAGCGCCGTGCGGGCGGGGGGAGCCGCGGGCGCGAGCGGGGAGCCGTGCGGCCGGGCGCCAGGTGGGCACGGGGGCGGAAGGCAAGCACCGGGCCTAAAATGTCACGCCAGATCTGTTTACGGTCTAAACGACACGGGTTTCATGCAATTGGTGGACACGAGAACCGTCGTTTCTGGATTGCCGCGCTGGAGTGCGGGAGGAAAATGGGGCGTGCGCGCACCACGCTTTCGGGACAGGGATGGCACAGGGCACCGGCCACCCCCGGTGCGCCCGCGGGCGGCGCCACTCACCGGCCGCCTGTCTCGCCGGAGTACGCATGCCGCCGGCGCCAATCCCGTCCACCAGCATGGCGCAGAGGACGCCGTGGGACAGGGGCAGGACGCGCAGGGTCAGCGAAGAGAGTTCCATCCAACCGGCGGAAGTAGAGTAGGCGGTGGTTCGCACCCACCGACTGCAACCCGCGGATCGGGACGGCCCGCCGCGCAATCTGGTGAGCGGGGCGGCTGGAACGTATGATGTGCCGACACCGATCCCTCAGCCGATCTATCCCGATGAGACGAATCCTCCTCGCCGCGGGCGCGCTCCTGCTCGCCGCCTCCGCGGCCACCGCCCAGCAGACGCCTCGCTCGAACGCCGCCGGGCCGGCGCAGGGCCCGTTCGCGGACATGGTGCTGTTGGGCGGCAAGGTGTTCGTGGCCGACCGCGCCGGGACGGTGACGCGGGCGCTGGCGGTGCGGGAGGGCCGCGTGGTGGCCGTCGGCACGGACGCGCAGATCGGGCGGCTGGTGGGGCCGCGCACCCAGGTCGTGCGGCTCGCGGGGAAGCTGGTGACGCCGGGGTTCAACGACGCGCACATCCACTTCGCCTCCGGCGGGGCGGCGCTGCTGGCGGTGGACCTGCTGGGCACCACCTCGGTGGCCGAGATCGAGCGGCGCGTGGCGGCGGCCGCGGCGCAGGCTCAGCCCGGCGAGTGGATCCTGGGGCGCGGGTGGGACCAGACGCGCCTCCCCGCCTCCGAGCTCGGCCCCGGCGGCTGGCCGACCAAGGAGGTGCTGGACCGCGCGGCGCCGCGCAACCCGGTGCTCCTCTCCCGCGTGGACGGCCACACCGCGTGGGCGAACTCCGAGGCGCTCCGCATCGCCGGGGTGACGGGCGCCACGCCGAACCCGTCCGGCGGCGAGGTGGTGAAGGACCCGCGCACGGGCGAGCCGACGGGGATCCTGAAGGAGTCCGCCGAGGAGCTGGTGGCCCGGCACGTCCCCGACCCCACGCGAGCGCAGGTGCGCCGCGCCATCCGCGCCGCGCTGGAGCTGGCGGCCAGGAGCGGCGTCACCAGCGTGCAGACCAGCGCCTCGGGGACCGACGTGGCCGTCTACCGGGAGCTGCGCCAGCGCGACTCGCTCACCGTGCGCGTCTACGCCTGGCACCCGCTGGAGATGCGCGTGATCCAGGCGATGCGCGCGCTGGGGATCACCGCCGGCTTCGGCGACGAGTGGCTGAGAATCGGGATGCTGAAGGCGTACGCCGACGGCACGCTCGGCTCGCGCACCGCCGCCATGCTGGAGCCGTTCTCCGACGACCCCTCCACGCGCGGGCTGCCGCAGCACACCGACGCCGAGCTCGACTCGCTGGTGACCGCCGCCGACGCCGCCGGGCTGCAGGTGATCATCCACGCCATCGGCGACGCCGCCAACCGCCAGGTGCTCGACGCCTTCGAGCGCGCCGCCCGCGCCAACGGCCCGCGCGAGCGCCGGCACCGCATCGAGCACGCGCAGGTGCTCGACCGCGCCGACATCCCCCGCTTTCGGCGGCTGGGGGTGCTGGCGTCGATGCAGCCCACGCACGCCACCAGCGACATGCGCTGGGCCGAGACGCGCATCGGCCGCGAGCGCGCCGCGGAGGGGGCGTACGTCTGGCGCTCGCTCCTGGACGCCGGCGCCACCGTCATCTTCGGCACCGACTTTCCCGTGGAGCCGATGCCGCCGGTGGAGGGGATCTACTCCGCCGTCACCCGCCAGAGCCGCGAGGAGCCCGGCACTCCCCCCGGCGGCTGGCTCCCCGAGCAGCGCCTCACCCGCGCCGAGGCGATCCGGCTCTACACCGCCACGCCCGCGTACGGCGAGTGGCAGGAGAAGGTGAAGGGCACGCTGGAGCCCGGGATGCTCGCCGATCTCGTCGTCTGGGACCGCGACCTCCTGACCATCCCCGAGGTCGAGATCCTCAAGGCCGCGCCGGTGCTGACGGTCGTCGGCGGGCGGGTGGTGTTCCGGAAGTAGGCCCGGGAAACAGCAAAGCCTCACGCAGAGTCAGCAGAGGAAGCAGAGGAAGCAGAGAACTCATCACTTGTCGTGGTTTTCCTCTGCTACCTCTGCTTCCTCTGCGCAGACGTTCGACAGTCGGAGCTACACGCAGGAAACCAACTTGGCGCCAGTGCTAGCTTTTTTCAGCCTAAAACGTTGGATTCGCTGAAAATCTGTTGACCGCAGCAGGATTTCTCCTATCCTGTTGCACGTAGACGTCAGTGAGGTCGCCTCACACGCGAAGAGTGCCTCCGACGTCGATTCTCTCCAGCGACGGAGAGCGAGGTACGGAGGGGGCCAACGCGTGCATCCTGCG
>DASVWD010000068.1 GCA_036389795.1 Longimicrobium sp. | reverse complement strand
GATCCCTCGGGTCGCTACCGCTCCCCTCGGGATGACATCTGTTCAGGGGGATGTCGACTCTTCAACCGGGTCGGTCTGAGCCGCCGCGGTCACGGCGGCACGCACCTCGCGACGAGCCCGGGGGAGCCGGGCGGAAGGCCTGTCGGTCCCGTCCCGGCGGCGTAGTGCAAGGCCCGGGAGGCGCGCATGAAGACCTTCTCACCCCGGCGTCCGCCCGCGGATTCGGCCCCCGCGGCCCCGGTCCGCCGCACCGAAGCCGACCCGCCCGCGCCCGCGGCGGCGCCCCGGGCGGGGCGCGCCGCGTCGGCGCTCGCGCTCTCGCCACCCTCCACGGCGCGGCCTTCGGGCTATCCCCGCCAGATCCCGCTCCCGTCGGTGCACCCGGCGCCGGAGGGCGACTCGTCGCCGGAGCTGCACCGCCTGGTGGCGCGGCTCGGGCCGGGCGCGCCGCTGCCGCCGCTGGCCCGGCTGGCGTTCGCCCAGGCGTCGGGCCGCTCCGCCGACGCCGTGCGCGTGCACGACGACCGCCCGAGCCACCAGGCGGCGGAGGAGCTGGGAAGCGAGGCGTTCACGCTGGGGAGCCACGTGGTGCTGGGCGACCCCGCCACCGCCCGCACGCCGCGCGACCGGCTGCTGGCCCACGAGGCCGCCCACGCGCTCCAGCAGCAGCCCGGCCCCGGCCGGCGCGCGGAGGATCCCGAGGGCGAAGCGGAGTCGTTCGCCGGGCTCTTCGCCGGCGAGGGCGCCGGGCGCGAGGGCGGAGCGGAGCCGTTCGCCGGGCTCCTCGACGGCGGGGGCGCCGGGCGCGAGGGCCCGCTCGCCGCGCTGGGCACCGCGCCGGCCGGGCTCGCCCGGAAGGTGATCGCGAAGGTCATGGTGGACCTTCCCCAGGACCACCTCCTGATCATCGACATCGACGACGGCGACTTCGTGGGCGGGTGCGTGAAGGCCATCGTCCCCCACATGGGCGTGAAGCTGATCAAGAAGAAGGTCGGGCAGGTCTTCAACATCCACATCGGCTTCGTCACGAACGCGAAGGGCCAGTTCTGCATCTTCTTCTACGAGAGCGTCTCGAAGATCTGCGAGATGCTCTGCTTCGCGAGCAAGCAGGAGCTCGAGGAGAACCTGGAGAAGATCAAGGAGTGGCTCAAGGACCTGATGGAGAAGGTCTTCGAGGCGCTGAAGATCGTCCTGCTCGCGGTCCTGATCACCCTGCTGATCTACCTGATCGTGGAGGCGATCATCGCCGCGTTCGGCCTGGTGCTGGTGTTCGCGTGATGGAGTACCTCGACCGGCTGCATCCGGCGTTCGCCGCCTCGCCGGAGCCGTTCGTCCTGGCGGCCGAGGCGGCCCTGGCCCGCGCCCTGGGGCGGAGCCGCTCGTTCCGGATGGAGCTCCTTCCGTCCGGCCTGGAGCGGGCGATCGGGCCGGAGCGCCTGCGGCGTCTGCTCCCCGGCCTCCCCGCCGAGGCCCGCGCGCAGCCGACGCGGGCGGGATACGTGGTGCACGAGGAGCGGCTGGACGAGGGCAGCGCGGCGGAGCTGCGGCGCCTGGTGCGCGCGGAGGAGGGGCGGGAGCCGCCGCTCACCTACGTCGAGACGCTCACCCTCCTGGACGCCGACGGCCGGATCGTCCTGCGCGCCGGCGACTCCGGCGATGCGTGGCTCCTCTCCTTCGCCGGGGCCGACCGGGCCGCGCTGCTCGCGGATTTCGCCGAGCGCGGCATCCCCGCCGACGTGCTGGAGCCGGTGGACGTGGATCCGGCCGCCCTCCATCCCTGACCCGTGGCCGGTCCGGCGAGGGGAGCGGCGCGCCGCGGTCCGCACGAGCAGAGAGCCCTGCCGGGGTCTCCGGCGGGGCTCTCTGCTCACGCGTCGGCGAGGACCGCGCCGCTCAGGGGAGGTTGGCGTACAGCTCCACGTAGCCGCAGCGCTGGCAGCGCACGGCCGCCACGGGGATGCGGCGGCGGCCCTTGAGCTTGAGCCCCGCCCAGAAGCTCTTCTCCGGCTGCCCCTCCACCCACTCCAGGGTCAGGCGGGTGTTGGACTCGCCCCGGTCCAGCAGGAAGCCGAAGTCCATCGGCGTTCCGCACTTCACGCAGGTCACCATGGGAACGTCTCCCGGGAGAAGGGCCTGCCTGGCTGCCGCGGCATGAGGCGAGCGGGCATCCGTGCCGCTACCGCGCAAAACCCACCTGGCGAGGTGAGAAGATTCTTCGGCCCTGCGGTCATTCGTGCGGATGCCGGTCCCGTGTGACCGGGCCTCAGAATGACAGCAGATCCCGATGGTTTCCCTGATTCCGCATGATCGACTCGCCGGCCTCCGCACTTCGCACTCGCCTCACTCCGGCCGCAGCGTCATCCGGCTGACGACGCGCGCCTCGGCCTTGTCGCGGTCGAGCGGGATGCGCCAGAGGCGGCCGGTGCGCCACAGCGGCGTCTGGTCGCGGTAGTGGCGCGAGGTGGGGATCCCCGACTGGCCGGTGGGGACCACGAAGCCGCCCTCGTCGTCCACGTTGCCCATGTCCACCACGTGGCGCTGGCTGGGGCCGTAGCCGTTCACGAACGGGGGCCGGCGCGCGCCGTAGCCCGCCACCTTCACCGTGTGGGGCGAGCCGCCGTTCGGGAAGGGGCCGATGTTGAGCCGGAGCGCCCGGTCGAACACCCGCACCACGCCCAGCGGGTGCTCGATGCGCGTGGGGTGGAGCTCGCCCCACGTCTTCCCCCCCACCGCCTGCACCGCCTCGCGCAGCGCCGCCGCGGACAGCTCGTCGAGCGTCTCCACCTTCGGCGTGGCGACGTCGTCCACCCAGGCGCCGCCGCCGCGGTCCAGCACCGCCTCCAGCGCCGTGCGGGGGAAGTAGACGTCCTTCCCCCGCCACTCGTCGTCGCCCACCTTCGTCCTGAGCGCCTCGAACCAGGCGTAGAAGACCGCCGCCTCGCGCGAGTCGGCGCGCGCCTCGCCGTTCCAGGCCAGGAGCATCCGCGCGGTGGCCGAATCTCCCGCCATCCGCGCCGCGCGCACCGCGTGGGCCCTGTAGCGCAGGGCGAAGGCGTCGCGCACGTCCATCTGCTGGCGCGCCACGTCGGCCGCGGTGAGGCCGCGCCCGGCGGAGACCAGCTCGCGGATGCGCATGGCCCGGTACGGCTCGGCCCAGTTGCTGGTGATGCGGTACGGGTAGTCGGGCCCCACCTGCCGGTTGTTGGCGGTCACCACGAAGCCGTCGGCGGGGTTCCGCACGTGCGGGTGCTGGTCGAAGGAGAGCCACCCCGTCCAGTCGCCCTCGCCGGTCCACCCGCGCGCGGGGAGGATGCCGTCGCCGGAGCGGCGCACGGGGACGCGCCCGGCCATCCAGTAGCCGAAGTTCCCGTCGGCGTCGGCGTAGACGATGTTCTGGTGCGGGTTGTCGAAGCCGCGGATGGCGCGCAGGAACTCCTCGGCGCCCTGCGCGCGGTTCATCGCCAGGAGCGCCACCACCTCGCTGGAGGGGGTGTGCGCCGTCCACGCCATCGCCATCACCCGCGCGCCCGCCCGGTCGTCCACGTCGGTGAGCACGGGGCCGTGGCGCGTCCAGCGCACCGGGTGCACCACGGGGTCGCCGCCCTTCACGCGGATCGTGTCCGGCCGGACGACGAAGTCCGCCCACCCCTCGGGGGTGCGGTAGCGGCGCGGGTTGGCGGAGTCGACCTGCTCCACGAAGAAGTCGACGTCGTCGACCATGGCGTTGGTGTAGCCCCACGCCAGCCGCCTGCCGTGGCCGGCGACCACGACGGGGACGCCGGGGAGCATCATTCCCGCCATGTCGATCCCGCCGCCGTGGATGGCGCCCAGGTACCAGATGGAGGGCGCCCGGAGCGCCAGGTGCATGTCGTTGGCCAGGATCGGCTTGCCCGACTTCGTGCGGCCGCCGCCGATCACCCACGAGTTGGACGCGCGCGAGATCGACGCGCCCTCCAGGAGCCGCGCGGCGAGCGCGGGGATGCGCGGGAGCGGGGCGCCCGCGATCCGCCCGGCGGCGGTGGTGTCGGGCTGCACCTCGAGCGGGGGCATGGCCGGGGCGCCGCGCGCGCCGCCCCTGCCTTCCCACTCGGCGTCGGCGCCCAGGATGGTGACGCCCCAGTCGGGGTAGCGCGGGTAGACGTCGCGCGCCAGCCCGGGGCCCACGGCGTCGACGGCGCGCTGCACGTCGAGCCCCAGGTTCCAGTCGGCCAGGTCCCACGCCATGATCTTGGCGATGGACATGGAGTTGCGGACGGTCCACGGCTCGGGGCGGAAGCCGAGCGCCAGGAACTCGGGCGGCAGCGGCCCGGGGTGGCTCTCGATCCACGCGTTCACGCCGTCGGCGTACGCCTGCAGCAGCGCGCGCTGCTCGGCGGTCAGCGCCTTCTCGTTCTCGCCGGCCGCGCGCCCCATCCCGATCGTCCGGAGGAATTTGTCGGTCTCGACGAGCTGCGGGCCCATGACCTCGGCCATGCGCCCGTCGGCCACGCGGCGGAAGAGCTCCATCTGCCAGAGCCGGTCCTGCGCGTGCACGTAGCCCATGGCGCGGAAGAGGTCCGCCTCGTCCCGGGCCCACACGTGCGGCACGCCCA
This sequence comes from Longimicrobium sp., assembly GCA_036389795.1. Classification (NCBI taxonomy): domain Bacteria; kingdom Pseudomonadati; phylum Gemmatimonadota; class Longimicrobiia; order Longimicrobiales; family Longimicrobiaceae; genus Longimicrobium; species Longimicrobium sp. Next base: position 1,365 of record DASVWD010000068.1, on the reverse strand, counting down.
GCGAGTCGCGCCAGACCTGCACCTCGGCGCCGAGGCCCCGCAGCGCGGCGCCGCGGGCGGGGTCGGGCTCCGCGCGGCCGATGTACCAGCGGCCGGCGACGAGGGCGACCACCAGGAGCACGACGAGCCCGAGCAGCACGTAGGCGAGCTTCTTCAGCATGGCGGGGAGCGCGTTGGGGCGGGTCCCAGGGGTCCCAGGAATTCCAGGGGTCCCAGGGTCCCAGGGCGGCTGAAGCCGCGGCAACAACTGCAGAAAGCCTCACAAACCCCGTGAGGCTTCCACTACAACTACAACTTCGACCGCGACCGCGACAGAGCTTCGGCGGGGATCGTCCTCGCTCGGCTCCGCCGGCTATTGCCAGGTGACGGGGAAGGCGGCGTGCGACTCGTAGCGGTAGCGCGCAGCCCGGAAGCCGGTGCCGGGGAGCGCGTCGGCGGCGATGCGCACCAGCCGCAGGGTGCCGCGCTGCCCCGGGCGGAAACCCATGGTATTGAAGCCGGTGAAGGTGCCGGTGTCGGGCTGGTGGCTGTCGACCATTACCTCGAGGTCCGGGTCGTGGCCGATTCCGCCCACGGTGACGCCGGTGGCGCCGGCGGGGACGTACTCCACGGTGAGGCTGCGGGTGCGCGGGGCCTGGCCGCCCGGGGCGGGGGTGCGCAGCACCGGCCGCACGGGCACGGGCACCTCCAGGTCGTGCGAGCCCCCGGCGCGGGTGTACGTGCAGCGGAGCGTCCCGCCCTCCCGCGGGCGGGGGACGCGCCCGACGTAGCCGTCCTGCCCGGCGAACGCGAGCGGCGTCCCGTTGCACGCCACCGTCTCGCCGGCGCGGAAGCGGACGATGCGGTCGACGTGCTCGAAGGTGACCGCCACGTCGACCATCCCGCCGGCGGCGGTGCTCGTGTCGCGCGCCTCGACCGCCACCTCCAGGTCGGCCGGCGGGGTGTCGGGGTTCGAGGCGAACTGGTAGGCGCACCCCGGGAGGGCGGCGAGGACCAGCGCGAGCGGGAGGAGCGCCGGCCGGCGCCGGGAGCGAGCACGCTGCTGCACGTGGACCTCGGGGAATGGGGGAACGCCGCGTCCGCCGCGGGACGGCGCGCAAGGTGGCACCCGGACGGCCGGGCGTCAATGCGAGGCTTGCGTCAGAACGAGCGGGGGGAGGGCGGGGTGACAGGGAGAAGCCGGGCACCCCCGCGTCGGATGCCATTTGCCGTGCGGCGGCGGGGGGCCCTCACCTGGCGCCGCTACCGCGTCGCCACCCTCTCCCAACTTCGGGAGAGGGTACTTCACGGGAGTCCGCGCGAGGATTGCAGCCGGGGTCGCTACGGGAGGTCCGGGGCGGGACCCAGCTTCTCGGCGAGCACCTG
>DASVWD010000067.1 GCA_036389795.1 Longimicrobium sp. | reverse complement strand
GAGTTCCGGAACGGTTTCGGGCGGTCCGGGACACGGCGTTGGGGCACGCCCGCCTCAGCGCCGCGCCCGCGCCGCACCCCCGGCCCGGGGCGGCGGCCGGTCCAACCCGTTCGTCCGCAACGGCTTGAAAATCGTGGAAATCCGCCGTGGGCGGGGCATCGAACGTGCTGCGGCGGCGTGGATCGTCCGGCGCTTCTCCCGCCCGGGAATCCGCGCGATTGTTTCCACCCGACCGATCATCATCTCCCCCCTCTTCTGGACGAAGGCATTCCATGGACGGGATCGACTGGAGCGAGGGGATCTCGGGGAGGCCGAACGCGGCGGTGGCCGAGCAGCTGCGCGGCGCCGTCACCCTGCGCGAGTTCCTCCAGACGCCCGACCGGCTCGCGCCCCCGGAGAAGCTGCTGATCGTGGAGCAGGCGCAGGTGCTCTTCGAGCAGAACTACGTGCACCTGCCGCTCAAGCGCGCCATGCACGCGGTGGACCCCGTGCAGCGGCTCCGGCTCCTCCGCTACCGGCTGGAGCAGGGCGAGGCGGTCGGCGACCTGGACTTCCACAAGGAGATGACGCGCATCTTCAACTCGGTGCGCGACCTCCACACCAACTACCTCCTCCCCGACCCGTACGCGCAGGCCACCGCCTTCCTCCCCTTCCAGCTGGAGGAGTTCTGGGACGGCGAGCGCCCCCGCTACCTGGTGTCGAAGGTGGTGGAGGGCTTCGAGCACCCCACCTTCTGCCCGGGCGTGGAGGTCTTCTACTGGAACGGGACGCCGGTCGCGCGCGCCGTGGAGGCCAACGGCGACCGGCAGGCGGGGAGCAACCCGGCCGCGCGCCACGCCAAGGGGCTGGCCACGCTCACCGCCCGGCCGCTCCTGCGCTCGCTCCCCCCCGACGAGGAGTGGGTGGCGGTGGGGTACCGGCGCGGCGACGCGTCGGGCGTGCGCGACCTGGAGATCCGGCTCAACTGGATGGTGTTCACCCCCGAGAGCCCGGCGCCCACCGTCAACCCCAACCGCCCCACCCGCCAGGCGGCGGCGCTCGGCACCGACGTGCAGACCGAGGAGCTGAACCGCGCCCGCAAGGTGCTCTTCGCCCCCGGCGCCGTGGACGCCGAGCGCAGGCTGCTGGAGAGCGCGCGCCCACAGAGCCCGGGGAAGGACGCGCTGGAGACCACCATGCCCGGGGTGATGAAGGCGCGCTCGGTGGATACGCGCTGGGGCCCCGTGGGCCACATCCGCCTCTTCAGCTTCACCGTCCCCGACGCCGACGAGCTCGTGGCCGAGTTCGTCCGCCTGGCGCGGCTGCTCCCGCAGGACGGGCTGGTGGTGGACGTGCGCGGCAACGGCGGCGGGCTGATCTACGCCGGCGAGCGGCTGCTGCAGGTGATGACGCCGCGGTGGGTGGAGCCCGAGCGCGCGCAGTTCATCAACACCCCGCTCAACCGGCAGATCTGCCACCTGAACGCGGGCGGCGAGCTGCAGCTGGGGGCGTGGGAGGCCTCGATCGCGCAGGCGGTGGAGACGGGCGCGCAGTACTCGCTCGGCTTCCCGATCACCGACCCGGAGAGCTGCAACCGGGTGGGCCAGCAGTACCAGGGCCCGGTGGTCCTGGTCACCGACGCGCTCTGCTACAGCACCACCGACATCTTCGTGGCCGGCTTCGCGGACCACGCGGTGGGGAAGATCATCGGCACCAGCCCCAACACCGGCGCGGGCGGGGCCAACGTGTGGACGCACGAGCTGCTCACGCAGGTGACGGCCACCTGGCGCGAGACGCCGTACCGCCCGCTCCCCGCCGGCGCCAACATGCGCGTGGCGATGCGGCGGACGCTGCGCGCCGGGGCGCTGGCCGGCACCCCCGTGGAGGACCTGGGCGTCCGCCCCGACTACCTGCACCGGATGACCGCGCGCGACCTGCTGGCCGACAACGCCGACCTGATGGACTTCGCCGGGTGGGTGCTGCGGCAGATGCCCGTGCGCCGCCTGGCCGCCGAGGCCTGGCCGCTGGGCGACGGGACGCTCGGCGTGCGCGCGTGGACGCAGGGCGTCGAGCGCCTGGACGCCTTCCTGGACGGCCGCCCCGCCGCCCCCTCGATCGACGTGGCCGACGGCGCGCGCGACTTCCCCGTCCCGCTCCCGCCGGAGGGCGCCCGGGTGCTGGAGCTGCGCGGCTACGCGGGCGGCGAGCTCGCCGCCTCCACCCGCGTCTGGCTGGGGACGTGAGGCCAGAGCGTCGATCGGGCATGAGTTCTGAAATAGTCTCACGCAGAGACGCAGAGACACGGAGAAATGCCAGGGTTTCTCTGCGCCTCTGCGTCTCTGCGTGAGTCCAATCCGTTCGTCTTCGATCCAGGATCGTTGATCGGGAGCGAGGGCGTGTACCAGCTCTTCGACCGGGGGAAGAGCAACGCCTGCCTCGACACGCTGCTCGCGGACATGCGCGGCATCCCGGCGATGGTCTGAGCCGGCGGCGGAGATCTGCATCGCTCGGGGCGTTGCGGCGGGCGGGCGGGGGCGGTAGCATGCCGGGAACCCGTCTTCCCAACCGAACGGACCCGGACGCGAGATGAACCGCCGAGACTTCCTCCTGCAGGGCGCCGCCCTGGCCGCCGGGGTCGCCGCCGTCCCCGGGGTGGCGCGCGCCGCCCATCTCCAGCTCGACCAGCAGGACCAGCGCGCGCTGGCCATGCGCGCGCTCGACGCCGCCCGCCGCGCCGGGGCGAGCTACGCCGACGTGCGCATCAACCGCAACCGCAGCCAGGCCGTCTCCACCCGCGAGCAGCGGGTCAGCGGGTTCCAGGACTCGGAGACCTTCGGCTTCGGGGTGCGCGTGCTGGCGGGCGGGGCGTGGGGCTTCGCGGCCAGCCGCGACCTCACCCCCGACGAGGTGGAGCGCATCGCCCGCGAGGCGGTGGCCCAGGCGAAGGCGAACGCGGCCGTGATCCGCCGCCCGGTGGAGCTGGCCCCCACCGAGGTGTACCCCGACGCGCGGTGGCGCTCGCCGATCCAGGCCGACCCCTTCGACGTCCCCGTCGAGGAGAAGGTGGCGCTGCTGCTGGCGGCCAACGAGGCGGCGCTCAAGGTGCAGGGGGCGCGCTTCGCCAGCTCGTCGATGTTCTTCGTGCGCGAGGAGAAGACCTTCGCCTCCACCGAGGGCTCGTACATCACCCAGACCATCTACCGCACGCTGCCGCAGATGAGCGTGACCGCGGTGGGGGGCGGCGACTTCCAGAACCGCATGTCCACCGACGTGGCGCCGATGGGGCTGGGGTACGAGCACGTGCGGGGCGCGAAGCTGGTGGAGAACGCGCCGCGCTGGGCCGAGGACGCGGTGAAGAAGCTCTCCGCCCGCCCGGTGCAGCCGGGGCGGTACGACCTGGTGCTGCTCCCCTCGCACCTGTTCCTGACCATCCACGAGTCGATCGCGCACCCCACGGAGCTGGACCGCATCCTGGGCTTCGAGGCCAACTTCGCGGGCACCAGCTTCATCTCCCCCATCGAGGACTACCTGGGCAAGTTCCGCTACGGCCCCGACTTCTTCAACATCCAGGCGGAGCGCTCGGCGCCGGGGTCGCTGGCCACGGCCGGGTGGGACGACGAGGGGGTGCGCCCCGAGGAGTACCTGATCGTCAAGGACGGCATCCTGCACGACCTGCAGACCACGCGCGAGCAGGCCCCGTGGCTGGCCGACTGGTACCGGCGGATCGGCCGCCCGGTGCGCTCGCACGGCAACAGCTACGCGCAGAGCTGGTCGGACGTCCAGTTCCAGCGCATGCCCAACGTGAACCTGATGCCCAACCCCCAGCGCGACGTCACCCTGGACGAGCTGGTGGCCGACGTGCGCGACGGGATCCTGATCGAGGGGCGCGGCTCGTACTCCATCGACCAGCAGCGCTACAACGCCCAGTTCGGCGGGCAGGTCTTCTACGAGATCAAGAACGGCAAGGTGGGCGGGATGCTGAAGGACGTGGCGTACCAGATCCGCACCCCCGAGTTCTGGAACTCGCTGGACGGCCTGGGCGGCCGCAGCACCTACCAGGTCGGCGGCTCGTTCAACGACGGCAAGGGCCAGCCCTCGCAGTCGAACGCCGTGTCGCACGGCTGCCCGCCCGCCCGCTTCCGGAAAGTGAACGTCATCAACACGGGGCGGCAGGCGTAACTGCGAGTGCGAAAGTGCGAGAGTGCGAGAGTGCGAGAGTGCGAGAGTGAACAGCCTCAATTGCGGGATGAGGAGTGCAGGGAAGCCAACATCCTGCTGATTTCGAGACAGAGCTCGTACAGAACGTCGAAGTCCGCAGCCGTCAGGTAGCCCAGGTCGCGCGCGAGGTGGAGCTGGCTGCGAACCTCTGAGGCGGAGCCGCGCGCGATCGAGAGAAAGCGTCCGAACTCGTTGCGGCCGTAGCGCTCGAATCCCTCGGCGACGTTCGACATCACCGAAACCGATGCTCGGCGGATCAGGTCGCGCAGGGCGAAGTCGCGCGCGAATGTGCCGGTCCCGGTGACACGGTAGACCGACAGGGACAACTCCTTCGCCTTGCGCCAGACCGACAGGTCTTCGAATCTCGCGATCCTCATAGACTCTCCGAAGTGGGTGGACCGCAAAACTAACACTCCGAACGCCAAGCCGCGCCCCCTCCACTTTCGCACTTTCGCACTCTCGCACTTTCGCACTTCGTCTGTTTGCGGATCTTCTTGCCCGATATCGGTTTACCAGACCATCCCGTCGACAGCGAGGGCGGCCTCCGCGCCGTTCCTCGCATTCCGCTTTTCACGGGCGCGGGCGGTTGACAGGGGGCGGGCGGCGGGGATAGCTTTGCAAGTTTCCGAGCGACAACCAGTTCGCCCTCTGCGGCAGGTCCTCCAACCTCCTTTTTCGGGGAGTCGCGGCTTCCGATGTTCCAGAACCTCAAGGCCCGTCTGGGCCTGATCGCGGCGCTCGTCGTCCTGAGCGCGTTCTTCCTCTGGCGCAACTACAACCGGCAGGACTCCAACGGCAGGCCGCTCCGGCAGCCGGTCACCCTGGGGCTCGACCTCCAGGGCGGGAGCCACTTCGCCCTGGAGCTCGACCAGTCGCGCATGCAGCTCACCGGCGACCAGCGCCGGGACGCCATCGCCCGCGCGCTCACCGTGGTGCGCATGCGCGTCGAGGGCCTGGGCGTGAGCGAGCCCGTGGTGCAGCAGGCCGGCGACGACCGCATCGTGGTGGAGCTGGCCGGGCTCTCCAACCAGAGCCGGGCGAAGGAGGTGCTGCAGAAGGCCGCCTACCTCGAGTTCCAGATCGTGCGGCCGCTCGCCGACCTGCAGGCGGCGCTGCCGCGCATCGAGCAGGCCATCGTGGCCGCGTTCCCCAACGAGGGGAAGAAGCCCGACGTCCCCGCCTCCACCGGCGTGGGCGGGCTGCTGCAGACCAAGGGCGACTCGGCCAGGGGCGACACCGCCCGCGCGGCCGACACCCTGGCCACCACGCGGCCGCTGGAGAGCAAGATCGCCGGGCAGGGCTCCAGCGGGCAGCTCCTGATCCCCGACGCCGAGGTGCCCGCCGTGCAGCGCTACCTGGCCAACCCGCAGGTGAAGGCGCTCCTGCCGCGCGGCACCACCTTCCTGTGGGGGATCGCCGACACCGAGGAGCAGAAGGGCTTCGCCTCGCTCTACTTCGTCGAGGACAACGCGATCATGACGGGCGACCACCTGGAGGACGCCCAGCCGCAGACCGACCAGTTCGGGCGGCCGATCGTGGTGTTCGAGCTGTCGCGCCGCGCCGGGCGCCGGTTCGAGAAGGAGACCAGCGACCACCTGAACGAGCAGATGGCCATCGTGCTCGACGACCGCGTCTACACGGCGCCGGTCATCCGCGGCGCCATCAGCACGCGCGGGCAGATCGAGCTGGGCGACGCCACCCTGGAAGACGCCACCGACCTGGCGCTGGTGCTGCGCGCCGGCGCGCTCCCCGCCCCGCTCAAGATCGTCGAGGAGCGCAGCGTGGGCTCCACGCTGGGCGAAGACTCGGTGCAGAACGGCAAGATCGCCGGGATCATCGGCATCTGCGCCGTGATCGCGATGATGCTGGCCTACTACCGCCTCGCGGGGCTGTTCGCGGTGGTGGGGCTGGGGCTGTACGTGCTCTTCATCCTGGGGATCATGGCGGCCCTGGACGCCGTGCTCACCTTCCCCGGGATCGCGGGCCTCATCCTCTCCATCGGCATGGCGGTGGACGCCAACGTGCTGATCTTCGAGCGCATACGGGAGGAGCTGGCGGCCGGGCGCTCGGTGCGGCCGGCGGTGCAGGAGGGCTTCAAGCACGCGCTGTCGGCCATCGTCGACTCGAACCTCACCACGCTGATCACGGCGGCGATCCTGTACTACGTGGGCACCGGCCCGATCCAGGGCTTCGCGGTGACGCTGGCCATCGGCATCATCGCCTCGATGTTCACCGCGATCTTCGTGGTGCGCACGCTGTTCATGCTGTACCTGGAGCGCCGTTCGCCGGCCGCGCAGGGGCTTTCCATCTGACCGCGGGCCCGGGAGACTGACGATATGCGACTGTTCCAGAACGCGAACTATCCGTTCATCCAGTGGCGCACGCGCGCCTACGCCATCACGGCGCTCATGTTCGCGGTGAGCCTCGGCGCGATGGCGCTCAACTACGCCCGCCACGGCTCGTGGCTCAACTACGGGGTGGACTTCGAGGGCGGCACGCTGGTGCAGCTGGACTTCAACCGCCCGGTCGAGGTGGAGCAGATCCGCGCGGCGGCCCGCCAGGCGGGGCACCAGGGGTGGGAGATCTCCACCTTCGGCACGGGGGACAACTACCTGGTGCGGATGGAGAACTTCGTGGAGGCGCCGGGGCAGACGGTGCAGGGCCGCGTGGAGCAGGCGCTCTCGTCGCGCTTCAGCAGCCCGCGCGACTTCCGGGTGGTGCGCACCGAGTCCGTGGGCCCCAAGGTGGGCGACGAGCTGCAGTTCAGGGCGCTGATGGCGATCCTGCTCTCGTTCGCGGCCACGCTGGTGTACCTGTGGTTCCGCTTCGAGTGGCGCTACGGCCTGGCGGCCATCGCGGCCACGGCGCACGACATCCTGATCACGCTGGGGATCCTGGCCGTGCTGCGCAGCGAGATCTCGCTGGGCACGGTGGCGGCGTTCCTGACCATCGTGGGCTACTCGCTGAACGACACCATCGTGGTGTTCGACCGCATCCGCGAGAACATGGCCAAGCCGCGGCACGGGCGCAGCTACGCCGACATCCTGAACCTGTCGATCAACGAGACGCTGCCGCGCACGGTGCTCACGGGCTCCACCAGCCTGATGACGCTGCTGTCGCTGTACATCTTCGGCGGGGCGGTGATCCGCGACTTCGCGCTGGTGCTGATGCTGGGCATCATGATCGGCACCTTCTCCTCGATCTTCGTGGCCTCTCCGGTGCTGTACTTCCTGGAGAACAAGTTCCCGCACAAGGCCCCCAAGAAGGAGCAGGCCGTGCGCTCGACCCACGGCTCGCGCGAGCGCCCGCGGACGGCCAGGAGTGCGTGAGTGCGTGAGTGCGTGAGTAGCCGCGCGCACTCGGCCTGCTGAGAGACGATCGAGCCGCCGTGGGATTCGCTCCCGCGGCGGCTCGCTCTTTTGTGCCGTCCCTCGCCCGTTAGATTCCCCGCCGCACTTTCGCACTTTCCCACTTTCGCACTTTCGCACTTTCGCACTCACGCACCATGCAGTTCATCGACGCCCACGCCCACCTCGCCGACGAGCGCATCCTCCCGCAGGTGGACGAGGTGGTCGAGCGGGCGCGCGCGGCCGGGGTGGCCGGCATCGTCACCATCGCGACGGACGCGGACGACGCGCCGGTGTGCCTGGGGCTGGCGGAGCGCTTCCCCGAGGTGTGGTCGACGGCGGGGATCCACCCGCACGCGGCGAGCACCTTCTCCGCGGAGACGCTCGGGCGCGTGCGCGGGCTGCTGGCGCACCCCCGGGTGGTGGCGGTGGGGGAGACGGGGCTCGACTACCACTACGACTTCTCGCCGCGTGGAACGCAGCGCGAGAGCTTCGCGGCGCACCTGGAGCTGGGGCGCGAGACGGGGCTGCCGGTGATCGTCCACTCGCGCGAGGCCGACGACGACCTGCGGGCCATGCTGCGCGAGGGCGGGGCGGGGACGCTGGGCGTGCTGCACTCCTTCTCCAGCGGCCGGGAGCTGCTGGAGGAGGCGCTGGCGCTCGGCTGGTACGCCAGCTTCTCGGGGATGGTCACCTTCAAGAAGTTCGAGGGGGCCGACTTCGTGCGCATGGTGCCGGCGGACCGCATCCTGGTCGAGACCGACACGCCCTACCTGGCCCCCCTCCCCCACCGCGGCAAGACCAACGAGCCCGCCTTCGTCCCCCACGTGGCGCGCCGCGCGGCGGAGATCCGCGGCGAGCCGTTCGACGAGCTCGCCGCCCGGCTCGTCGAGAACACCCGCCGCTTCTACGCGAAGATGCGGTAGCGGCTCCCTCGCACGAATCCATCCTGAACCGAAT
>DASVWD010000066.1 GCA_036389795.1 Longimicrobium sp. | reverse complement strand
GGACGTCGCGGAGAGCGCGCCGGGCGTGCCGATCGGGCGGCCGAAGGCGAACACGCGCGCCTACGTGCTGGACCGGGCGGGCGAGCCGGTGCCCGTCGGCGTGGTCGGCGAGCTGTACGTGGGCGGCGCGGGCGTGGCGCTCGGGTACCTGGACCGGCCGGAGCTGACGGCGGAGCGCTTCGTGGCCGACCCGTTCGGCGCGGAGCCGGGCGCGCGCCTCTACCGCACGGGCGACCTGGTGCGCCGGCGCGGCGACGGCGCGCTGGAGTTCGTGGGGCGCACCGACTTCCAGGTGAAGGTGCGCGGCTTCCGCATCGAGCCGCGGGAGATCGAGGCGCGGCTGCTGGAGCACCCGGGCGTGCGCGAGGCGGTGGTGGTGGCGCGCGAGGACGGCCCCGGCGAGAAGCGGCTGGTCGCGTACTACGCGGGCGCCGCGGACGCGGTCGAGGCGGACGTCCTCCGCTCCCACCTGGTGGAGTGCCTGCCGGAGCACATGGTGCCGGCGGCGTACGTGCGGCTGGAGGCGCTGCCGCTGACGCCGAACGGGAAGGTGGACCGCAGGGCGCTCCCGGCGCCGGAGGAGGACGCCTACGCGGCGCGCGCGTACGAGCCGCCGGCCAGCCGGACGGAAGCCGCGCTGGCGGAGGTCTGGGCCGAGGTGCTGGGAGTGGAGCGGGTGGGCCGCAACGACCACTTCTTCGAGCTGGGCGGCCACTCGATCCTGGCGAGCAAGCTCGCGCTGCGGATCCGGCAGGACCTGGAGGCCGACGTCGCGCTCTCCGACGTCTTCGAGGCGCCCGTGCTGTCGGCGCTCGCCCAGCGGGTCCTCGACGCCCAGCTCGCCCAGTTCGACCCGGCCGAGCTCGCGAACCTGACCGCGCTGCTGCGCGAGCCCGCGGTCGGGTGATCCCGCGGATGTCCCTGTAACCATCGCTCTCTCTACCGCCGTCGCCGATGCAGTCCACTCTGACGCTCACCGAGCGCGAAAGGCTCCTGGAGCTGGCGCGTGCCGCCAGGCTCGAGCGCAGCTGGTCGCAGCTGTCCCCGATCGAGCCGGCGGACCGGGGCGCTCGCCTGCCGCTGTCGTTCGCGCAGCAGCGGCTCTGGTTCCTGGAGCAGCTCGGGGCGCTGGGGAGCGCGTACCACATCCCGGGCCGGCTGCGCCTCCGGGGCGAGCTGGACGCGGGGGCGCTGGCGCGCGCGCTGGAGCGGATCGTGGCGCGCCACGAGGCGCTGCGGACCACCTTCGCGGCGGTGGACGGCGAGCCGGAGCAGCGCGTCGCGCCGGCCGCAGGGAGCCGCTTCCACCTGGCCGCGCACGACCTGCGGGGCCGCGCCGGGGCCGACGCGGAGCTGGAGCGCCTGAGCGCCGAAGAGGCGGACGCGCCGTTCGACCTGGAGCGGGGCCCGCTCGTCCGCGGGCGCCTGGTCCGGCTGGCGAAAGACGACCACGTGCTCCTGCTGACCATGCACCACATCGTGGCCGACGCGTGGTCGATGGGCGTGCTGGTCGACGAGCTGGCCGCGCTGTACGGCGCGTACCGGGAGGGCGGGGACGACCCGCTCCCGCCGCTGCCGGTGCAGTACGCCGACTACGCGGCGTGGCAGCGGCGCTGGGTGGACGGCGAGGTCCTCCGGCGGCAGGCCGACTACTGGACGCGCACGCTCGCCGGCGCCCCCGAGCTGCTGGAGCTGCCGGCGGACCACCCGCGCCCCGCGCGGCAGGACCATTCCGGCGGGGCTGTGCGGGTGGAGCTGGACGAGGCGCTCACGGCGGGGCTCAAGGTACTGGGCCGCCGGCACGGGGCCACGCTGTTCATGACCCTGCTCGCCGGCTGGGCCACGGTGCTCGGTCGGCTCTCGGGGCAGGACGACGTGGTGGTCGGCACGCCCACGGCCAACCGCGGCCGCAAGGAGGTCGAGGGGCTGGTCGGGCTCTTCGTCAACACGCTGGCGCTGCGCGTGGACCTGTCGGACTCGCCCACGGTGGCCGGGCTGCTGGAGCGGGTGAAGGCGCGCGCGCTGGAGGCGCAGCAGAACCAGGACATCCCCTTCGAGCAGGTGGTGGAGCTGCTGCGGCCGGCGCGCAGCCTGGCGCACCACCCCGTGTTCCAGGTGATGTTCGCCTGGCAGAGCGCGCCGCGGGCGAGCCGCGAGCTGCCGGGGGTGGAGCTGGCGCTCATGCGGGGCTCCCGGCGGGTGACGGCCAAGTTCGACCTGGAGCTGAGGCTCGGCGAAGCGGGCGGGCGGGTCGAGGGGGTGGTGGAGTACGCGGCGTCGCTCTTCGAGCGGGCCACGGTGGAGCGCTGGGCGGGCTACCTGCGGCGCGTGCTGGAAGCGATGGCGGCGGGCGACGGCCGGAGCGTGGAGCGGCTGGAGCTGCTCTCCGACGCCGAGCGCCGGCAGGTGGTCGAGGAGTGGAACGCCACCGCCGCCGACTATCCGCGCGACGTGTGCGTGCACGAGCTGTTCGAGGCGCAGGTGGAGCGGACGCCCGGCGCCGTGGCGCTGGTGTGCGCGGGCGAGGCGCTGACGTACCGGGAGCTGGACGCCAGGGCGAACCGCCTCGCGCGCCACCTGCGCGGGCGGGGGGTGGGCCCCGAGACGCGGGTGGGGATCTGCCTGCCGCGCACCCCCGACCTGGTGGTCTCGCTCCTGGCGGTGCTCAAGGCCGGCGGCGCCTACGTGCCGCTGGAGCCGAACTACCCGCGGGAGCGGCTCGGCTTCATGCTGGAGGACGCGGAGGTGGAGACCATCGTGACCACCTCCGAGCTCGCCGGGCGGCTGCCGGAAGGAGGGGCCCGGGCGCTGCGCCTGGACGTCCTCCGCGACGAGATCGCCCGCGAGAGCGACGCCGCGCCCGGGTCCGGGGCCGCGCCGGGGAACCTCTCGCACGTGATCTTCACCTCCGGCTCCACCGGCCGGCCCAAGGGGGTGATGATCCGCCACTCGTCGGGGGTGGCGCGCCTCTGCTGGCTGCGCGAGAACGTCGGCGACGCGGAGCGCTCGGCGGTGCTCTTCTCCTCTTCCGCCAGCTTCGACGTCTCCTTCACCGAGGTGTTCGGCGCGCTGGCGTGGGGCGGCAGGCTGGTGGTGGCGGAGAACGCGCTGGCGCTGGCGAGCCTCCCCGAGCCGGTGACCTACGCCAGCATGGTCCCCACCGCCGCGGCGGAGCTGCTGCGCACGGGCGGCTTCCCGGCCTGCGTGAAGGTCGTCCTCTTCGCGGGCGAGACGCTCCCCCCCGAGGTCGTCCACGCGCTCCACGCCCTCGGCACCCTCGAGCGGGTGGTCAACCTCTACGGCCCCACCGAAGACACCACCTACTCCACCTCCTGGCCGGTGCCGGAGGGGGCCCGGCACATCTCCATCGGCCGTCCCATGGCCCTCACCCGCGCCTACGTGCTGGACGGGGAGCTCCAGCCGGCGCCGGTGGGCGTGGCGGGCGACCTCTACCTGGCCGGCGAGGGGCTCGCGCGCGGATACGCCCGCCGCCCCGGCCTGACGGCCGCCTCCTTCCTCCCGGACCCGTTCGGCCCGCCGGGGAGCCGGGTGTACCGCACCCTGGACCGGGCGCGCTGGCGCGGCGACGGGACGCTGGAGTTCGCCGGCCGCGCGGACTTCCAGGTGAAGGTGCGGGGCTTCCGCATCGAGCCGGGGGAGATCGAGTCGCGGCTGGTCGAGCACCCGGGCGTGCGCGCGGCGGTGGTGGTGGCGCGCGGCGACACCCCCGCGGACCGGCGTCTGGTCGCCTACTACGTCGGCGACGCCGTCGGCGCGGACGCACTGCGCGCGCACCTGGCGGAGCGCCTCCCGGAGTACATGGTGCCGGCGGCCTTCGTGGCGCTGGAGCGGCTCCCCGTCACCCCCAACGGCAAGCTGGACCGCCGGGCGCTCCCGGATCCCGGGGCCGACGCGTACGCGCGGCGCGGCTACGAGGCCCCGGTGGGCGAGGTCGAGACCGCGCTGGCGGAGGTCTGGTCGGAGGTGCTGGGGGTGGAGCGGGTGGGGCGCCGCGACCACTTCTTCGAGCTGGGCGGCCACTCGCTCCTGGCGGTCCGGCTGGCCGAGCGGATGCGGCGGCGGGGGCTCTACGCCGAGGTCGCCGCGCTGTTCGCCACGCCCACGCTGGCCGAGCTCGCCGCCGCGGTCGGCGGGGCGCCGCGCGAGGTGCGGGCGCCCGCGAACGGGATCCCCACCCCCTGCGACGCCGTCACCCCCGAGATGCTTCCCCTGGTGGAGCTGAGCCAGGCGGAGATCGACCGCGTCGCGGCGGGGGTGGCGGGCGGCGCGGCGAACGTCCAGGACGTCTACCCGCTGGCGCCGCTGCAGGAGGGGATCCTCTTCCACCACCTGGCGGCGGCGGAGGGCGACCCGTACCTGATGGCGGGGCTCTACGGCTTCGACGACCGCGCGCGGCTGGACGCGTGGCTGGCGGCGCTGCGGGCGGTGGTCGCCCGGCACGACGTCCTGCGCACCTCGGTGGCGTGGGAGGGGCTGCGCGAGCCGGTGCAGGTGGTGTGGCGCGAGGCCCCGCTGCGGGTGGAGGAGGTGGAGCTGGACCCCGCCGGCGGCGACGCGGCGGAGCAGCTCTACCGCCGCTTCGACCCCCGGCGCCACCGCATCGACGTGCGCCGGGCGCCGCTGCTGCGCCTCCACGTGGCGCGCGACGAGGCCCGCGGCCGCTGGCTGCTGCTGCTTCTCCTCCACCACCTCTGCAGCGACCACGCCTCGCTCGAGGTGCTGCAGGAGGAGGTCCGGGCGCACCTGGAGGGGCGCGCGGACCTTCTCCCGGCGCCGCCGCCCTTCCGCGACTACGTGGCGCAGGCGCGGCTGGGGGTGGGCCGCGGCGAGCACGAGGCGTTCTTCCGCGAGCTGCTGGGCGGCGTGGAGGAGCCCACGGCGCCGTTCGGGCTGCTGGACGCGTGGGGCGACGGGTCGGGGATCGCCGAGGCGGCGCTGGCGGTGGACCCCGCCCTGGCGGCGCGGCTCGGCGAGCGGGCGCGGGCGCTGGGGGTGAGCGCGGCCGCCGTGTGCCACGTCGCGTGGGCGCAGGTCCTGGCGCGGGCGTCGGGCCGCGGCGACGTGGTGTTCGGGACCGTGCTCTTCGGGCGGATGAGCGGAGGCGCGGGGTCCGACCGGGCGCTGGGGCCGTTCATCAACACGCTCCCGGTCCGCGTGCGGGTGGCCTCGCAGGGGGTGGAGGCGGCGGTGCTGGGGACGCACCGGCAGCTGGCGGAGCTGCTGCGGCACGAGCACGCCTCGCTGGCGCTGGCGCAGCGGTGCAGCGGTGTGGCCGCGCCAGCGCCGCTCTTCACCGCACTCCTCAACTACCGCCACAGCCGGCGGCCGGGAGAGGCGGGCGCGTCCGGGATGCGGGGGCTCCGCGCGAATGCGCGCACCAACTACCCGCTCACGCTCGCGGTGGACGACCTGGGAGACGGCCTCGCGCTCCGGGCGTTCGCCCCGGCCACGGTGGGCCCGGAGCGGGTGTGCGCGATGGTGCACCGGGCGCTGGAGGGGGTGGTGGAGGCGCTGGAGGCGGAGCCGGGGCGCGCGCTGTCGCGGGTGGACGTGCTTCCCGAGCCCGAGCGGCGGCGGGTGGTGGAGGAGTGGAACGCCACCGACGCGCCCCGCCCCGACGCCTGCCTGCACGAGCTGTTCGAAGCGCAGGTGGAGCGGACTCCGGATGCGGCCGCGCTCACGTTCGAGGACCAGACGCTCACCTACGCCGAGCTGAACGCCCGCGCGAACCGGCTGGCGCACCACCTCCGCGGGCGCGGCGTGGGTCCGGACGTGCGCGTGGGGCTGTGCGTGGAGCGGAGCCTGGAGATGATGGTGGGGCTGCTGGGGGTGCTGAAGGCGGGGGGCGCGTACGTGGCGCTGGACCCCGAGTACCCCGAGGAGCGTCTGCGCTACATGCTGGTCGACAGCGAGCCGGCGCTCTTGCTGACGCACGGGTCCGCGGCGGAGCGGCTGGGCGGCCTGGGCGTGCCGGTGGTGGCGCTCGGGCGCGACGCCTCGTCTTGGGCGGATCGGCCGGCGACGAACCCCGGACGCGGCGGCCTGACGCCACACCACCTGGTGTACGTGATCTACACCTCGGGCTCGACGGGCCGTCCCAAGGGGGTGATGGTCGAGCACAGGAGCGCGGCCAACGCGCTCGGCTGGATGCAGCAGGCGTGGCGGCTGGGTCCTGGCGACGCGGTGCTGCAGAAGACACCGTACAGCTTCGACGCCTCGCTGCGGGAGCTGCTGCTGACGCTGCTGGCGGGGGCGCGCCTGGTGCTGGCGCGCCCCGGCGGGCAGCGCGACCCCGCCTACCTGGTGGAGACCGTGCGCCGCGAGGGCGTCACCGTGCTCCACTTCGTCCCCTCCTTCCTCCAGGTGCTGGCGCAGGAGCCGGGCTTCGCCGGCTGCGCCGCGCTGAAGCGGGTGGTGTGCGGGGGCGAGCCGCTGGCTCCCGAGCTGGTGCGG